>JANPPO010000313.1:0-2899 GCA_031428555.1 Bdellovibrionales bacterium
CAAACTAGTTGAATTTAATATGAGTGTCGCGAAATTAATTAAAGATCGTTCTGATGTATCAATAAAAAAGAAGCTTAATTTTTTAAAGTACACTGGCGAGTCCATCCTAGAAAAAACCTTTATCGACGGAGTTGATAAAAATAGCTTCCACGATGCAAAGTCTTATTTAGACATGACTCTTGATACGGTTACAGAATCTGACGAGACTTTAGATTTGCTATCACTTCTTAACTCTCATTCGGATTTTATTTATGCTCACTCACTTGGTGTTTCTATGTACGCGGTGATGATTGCGCGCTGTTTCGGCTATGAGTCTCAAAGTGTATTATTCAAAATAAGTTTAGCTGGATTGTTTCACGATATTGGAAAAAAGGAAATTGACCGGGAGCTTCTAGAAAAGCCACGCCACCTCGTATCTCGCGAAGAGCGTAAGATGATTGAAAGTCATGTGGTTCGAGGTCAGGAAATTCTGAATGCTATGCGTGGAATTCCTTCAGAAGTAGTTCAACTGGTCTATGAACATCACGAAGATCAAGAAGCCTTAGGTTATCCGCTCGGAAAGCCAAAGCAAGAACTACATCCTATGACTAAAATTCTTCAAGCAGCGAATATTTTTATTGAAAATACGCTGACGAATCCAAACGGCACAAACATGACGGCCCCATCAGCGATACATCACATGGAAAAAGTCTATGGTGGTCGAATAGATTTAGGTTGTATTAATGCGCTAAAATCTTTGTTCAACGTTGCTAAAACAGATAAGAAAGCATGACGGAACTGAAAAATTCTTTAATCCAGTCACCTTGGGCCGTAATTGCGTAACGGTCCCAATTATATGAAAGTTTAACGTTCTGATGAGAATACATCTTACTGTAGCTAATACTAGGCTGCCCGGTATTTCCGAATAGAGTCGGATCAAAAGTGTTTGTTGATCTAATAAATCCAGTTCCAGCAGACACATGAATAAGCCAAACATTCAAATCCATATTGAGGGATCCACCGTACAAGTTTGTGCCTAGTAAATTTTTATAATTTCCGCTGGCCCCGTGGCCGGTGACTGAAAATCCGCCCCATGAATACATTTTGAATCCCCAGCGGGCAAATCCACCAAAGCTATTAATATCGCGATCAAGCATTGAAAGACTTGCGTGAACTCCGAGTTCAACATTTAGCGGTAATTTTTTAGCAAATGAAAATTCCTGAATGTAGACTTCTTCGTCCTTCGATTGGCTTCCTAATCTAGAAACTTTTTCTGTATCAATTAGATTAACTCGCAGGCTAATTTGAGTCGCAAATTTAGCTTGGCCTAGCAAGCTCATCGGAGTGCGGGCTAAAAATCCCGAATTAAAGGATCTAACAATCGTTGGAATGTCTGCTTCTATTAATGTAGTTGGGAAATCAAATTCCGCTGCATTTAAAAAATGAGATAAAAGTAAGAAAATGAAGGCATGCCAGCGCATGCCCTATATTAGGCAGTAGTCTTAATAGTCTGCAACTGTGAAAGTAAATTTTGGGCCCATTGCGAAAGATTATTTAAATTCTTTTCAGCAACAAACTTTAACGTGGGAATTAAGCGCTGATATGAACTCAAAGTTAGTTGTTGAGCCTGTGGAGGCTGCCCTGCTGTTCTACCACCGCCTCGATCAGTTGAGGCTGGAGGTGTATTTCCAGGTGTTTTTGTACTCTGGATATTCTGAATAGCTTTTGTAATGGATTGGGCTGCTGCCGCTGCAGCGACTGAATCCGGTGACTTTAGTACTTGCTCCAAAATGTTCAGAGTTTGATTCCGATTATAGTTATACATGTAATCGTTCAAAAGCTTTTGGCTTGCAGCATCTGTATCTGGAACCAAGTGCGCAGCCATGATAAAAGCTTCTTGGCGATAAACTGAAGTTAAAGACCAAATTCCCATTCGACGCTTTTCCTGAGAATTATCCTTAATAAGCGTTTCCGAGATTTCAAGATATGTATCGAGTTCAATTTCACCCGCTGGTAATGCTTTGATCATCTTCTGGATATTTTCTTGTGAGGGCTGGGTTAAAACTAAACTTCTCCACTCTGCAGAAGTCATTTTTTCTGATTCATCTTTGTCTTCTTTATCAGTTGGATTCGATGGGTCTGCTTTTTTTGGATTTTGCTTAGCAAAGTATTCCGCTTCAGCTTCAACATAAGCCGCAGCTACCATTTGGGCATTTAAACTTTTACGATATCGCTCTGCTTGTTCAATAACTCGAGCTTGAAATTCTTTTCGTCTTTGCTCACTTATTTGAGCTTTCTTCTGTGCAGCTAATGCAGCCGCAGGAGATTTCGCTTTTCTGCCTTTATCAGCAAACGCCTTAGTAGAGCTACCTTTTGGCTTTTGATCTGCCTTCTTTACATTCAAATCACCTATGACATTTCCCTCAATATCACGAATAACAGTTCGACCTTCGAGACTGAAGCCTAAGATCATTTCTTTTAGAGGTCTTGGCATCGAAACAGCTAGAAACTCATCTAAAGTTTTACCGTTTTGTGCGGTTCTGAAGGTTTGAATAAACGAGAAAAGGAGCATGATGACCAAAACACCCGAACCGGCAGCCATCATTTTCTTATCTGTATTTTCCATATGAACCTCACTCCTGCCTTGTTACAATTGCACTCAAAATGCCAACTAGCAGAGAGCGGATTCATCTAGGTCGAGTCTGGGTAGCCGAAACAGTCTCAGCCAGAGACAAGACCAGCTAATAGGCCGCTTTAGGGATAAGACTGTCGAGATGTTTGGCAGAAAGGAAATTTCGTCCTAAAATGAGACACTGTATTGAGTGCTGAAAGCACAGCACAAGAAAGTGATGTAAATGGATTTTAGTTGGTTCTTCCTAGGAGATTTTTGGGAAATCTCGAGCTACGTGGTTACAGTGGT
>JANPPO010000314.1:0-8469 GCA_031428555.1 Bdellovibrionales bacterium
TAAACCCCGCAAGTGATAGGACTTACGACTTTTGACATCAAACAGGCCTTTTTCTTTCGAACACTAAATGACTGTGGGTATATAAACGAGAGCTAATAGAAGGAGATACCAATGGCAGAACTCACACAAACTCTACCTCCCCATTTTTCGATCAAAAGTTTCAGTGACTTCAAGAAAGCTGCAGCTTTGACCTTCGCTAATTTTTCAAAACACGATGTTATGACGCTATCAGCAGCGTTGGCTTTTTATACGTCCCTGTCCTTAGCACCTATGTTAATTATTTTACTTTCTATCGCAAGTTTGATGGGAAGTAGTTCGCAAACTCAACTAATCGATCAGATTCATGGGCTTTTAGGTGATCAGGCTGCGCAAGCCATCGATGCTATTATCGATAGCACAAAAGAAAAGCCGCAGATGCGAAGTTTTGCTGGAATTTTCAGCGTCCTTCTTCTTCTTTTCACTGCCAGCGGAGTTTTTGCGCAATTACAACTATCACTCAATGTTATTTTCGAAACATCGAGCAAAGCAAGTGCTGGTATGTGGGGCTGGATTCGAAAAAGAATTCTTTCGATGGGGATGGTCATTACATTAGGTTTTTTAGCTCTTGTGTCGTTAGTTTTGAGCGCCCTTTTAGCTTTTGTTTTTAAGGGCGATAGTCAGATTTGGCAGATTTTAAATTTCGTTGTGACGATCGCTGTCTTTTCTGCGCTGTTTGCCATCATCTTTAAGTATCTACCCGATATCAAAATCACTTGGAAGAGTGCCTTTATTGGTGGACTTGTGACAGCTATCTTATTCGCAGTCGGTAAAGTTTTAATTGGTCTTTATTTGGGAAAAAGCGCTGTCGGCTCTGCATACGGCGCAGCCGGATCCTTAATCGTTTTGTTATCGTGGGTTTACTACTCTGGAATCATTTTGTTTTTAGGAGCTGAGATTACCAAACTCCAGATCCCAGCCAAGCCAAAAACGGCAGCTGCTTAGAAGGTCCTAACATTTATCACTGACAATTTTTGTCAGTGATAAATGTTTAGCCAGTTTTTTTGGCTGGCGAGCGAACTGTTTTGCATTGGACTAAGCTAGTAAGTATAGAAAATACTTTATTAGGATTCCTTTATTTTTCTGTTTTTATTAGACCTTCAAGCTTATATTAGAGTCCGATGAAAAATCTAAACGTCACCCTATTCGCCAGTTTTCTGTTTTTAACCTGTCCTGCTCTGACTTTTGCAATGCCTGCGAAAGTTTTACTGATTAGGCATGCTGAAAAGCCAACTGAAGGCGACGAGGGAATGGAGCTTTCTCAAAAAGGGTGGCTCCGCGCAAAAGCTCTTCCGCACCTTTTTAATCATAATGAGTTTATAAACTTAATTGAACGCAAGGTTGTCTTGATAGCTATGGGTCAAAGAAAGTCTAATTCTTCAATCAGACCTATTCAGACATTAAAATATCTTTCCGAATACTTAAATACGAAGATTGAAACTCCCTTCACTCGGGATAACTACCATCTCTTAGTCAGTCAGCTGAAAAGTGACTCGTATTATAATAATAAAACCGTGATCATTTGTTGGGAAGGCACAGTCCTTTCCAGCATTGCAAGGTCCCTGGGAGTTTATCCTGTTCCTGAACTGCGGAAGCGAGACTTCGATCGCGCTTGGGTTCTGGATTTTAATACGAATGGAGCGTTAAGTCGTTTCCAAGATTTACCACAAAGACTTTTGCCAGGTGATGCAGATAGGTAATTCGAATCCAATCGAGTACACAATGTGTGAAACTATTCTACAAAATAAGGCCGATAAAATAAATAATTATACTGACATGAACTTAAAATTCTTCATAATTATTTTAATTGGGGGTTTTTAGTGAAAATAGTTTTTTTAAGCTTTGCGATGATATTATCTAGTTTTGCATTCTCTGCGCCCGTTCCATTGACGCCTGGAAATTATCATTTTGAAGATTTCAAAGTTGTAATAAAAAAACGTTTCGAAACAGTTTATGCCTTTAATGATCAGGGCCGAAAGCGAATGCAAGAATTATTTCGACAAAATTACACTTGCGAACACACCGGACGAGAAATTTTTCTTTGCTCACACTTTGAACCAGTTGAAAATGCGAAATCAGAAGTTTCGGCGAAAATTAAAAAAGAGCTTTCTCCACTTAAATTGGAAGTCGAAAAGGCAGTTGGCGATTTGAGCCTTATTTCAGAAGGCGACGTCATTCAAGAGTGGGAAGTTCCCCAAAAAATTAAATTTAACAAAAAGGTTTATCAGAATTACCGCTACCTTGTAACCCGAGAGATGGAAAAAATCTTTTTAGGTACACCCGCAGTCGAGACTTTTATCTTTGGCCAAGATAAAACTATTCACTATTCTTTTTACTTTCCAGTGACTGAATCGGATACGTCGTATTTTATGTACTTAGCATTAGGCGAATTTAGACTTTAATTCCCAGAGTATTCCGCTGCGCGGTCTAGATCTTCAGCCGTCATGCCCCGCTTGCAATAATGATAGACTCCTAAATTATAAGCGGCCTGATCTAGAAAATTACGACTTGTGTAGGGAACTGATTGATAGTTTGGAAGCTGTTCCATTCCGCGAGTATATTGGATTGTTTTTAAAGAACTATAGTTACTATCGACAACATCCATAGCATAACCCTGTTCAGTTTTTATCATATCGATCACCAGCCACGCATGTGATTGAATCCCCTTCATCTGAAGCTTCTGATAAACGATTCGATTCTGGCGCTTCACTAAATTATAAGTCTGATCCATCATCTGCGACAAAACTCTGGGTTGCACCTTATAGTGCCCGGTTAACCCTCGAATGAATCCGAGTCCAAACGCCCCATCTCCAATTTGCCAATTATTGAGAGCTCTTTGAACAATCTCCTGGTTATCACGAGTGAACTCGGAAAAATTATGATACCCAGGGATTTCAACTACTCCCCGACCACTTGATAGCCAGCCAATCATTTTTTCGACATGAAATCGACCAGGCTTAGGCTTTTGAGGTTGATAAACTGCAAGATGCTGAGCGGACCTCGTCAGCATTGAATGCCACCAGCAGACGCCGGCATCAAAGAGTCCACCATCATTAGTAAAAGCGATAAGATTTTCTTGAGAATAAAAAAGGCTTTTTACGTAATCAGGATTTCGAGCCCCCACGCAAAACTCTTTGCGACTTTTTGCAGGCTCAACTCCTTGTTTATTGATCTCGGCTGACGCCACACTTGTCAAAAACAGAGTAATAAGACTCAACACTTTTAGCATATCCATTGCCCCCTCGCCATATAGAGACTAAAGCAATGGTTTTGCTAAAAGTAAACTTAATTTACATGTAGAGTTTTAAGGAACGCAGGCAAAAGTATCTCGGTCTTTATCTCTAAAGCCGACACCCTCTAGATCACCATCATTATCAATCGTGATTGAGAACTCACGGTCATCAAGAGTTTTGATATTGTAAACCAGAAATTCATTCGATGGAATAACTCCCGCTGATTCTTCAGCCAGATTAGATGTGAGCAAAAACGTTTCATCACCAATCTTAACTGTGTCAGCTGCGAACGAGTAATCAAGTCTTGTAACAGAATCGGACTTTACGCAAGTAACTGTCATTTCTTCTGTTGGAAGAAACTTGGAAATTGCGGAGTAAACACTTTTGTTTAAAAGAGCTGCCGCTTCAGTTGACTTAAGACATCGAACGCCTTCAACCTCGCCAACACCTTGCCGAGCAGATGCAGAACTTGAATCTGCAGTCATACCGGCTTTAAGCTCGACGTTGACACCTTTATCAGAAGTTGTGTCATTTCCGTTAAATTGGAAGGACTCGACTTGCCCCTGGCTGTTAAATTTTCGGTTTACCAAAACATTTACTTTTGAACCCGTAAGAGACCCCGTCGCACCTTGAGTCGTCACATCTCCATTTGCCGCGATCACAACTGGAGCTTGAACTGATCTTTCATCCGGAAAACTGATACACTCGCCAGTGTAAGAGCCCGCGAAAGGCGCAACAATCTGAGCACGATAATTCAGCTCGGTAACCGGCTGACCTGCGCCACCTTCTGTTCCATTATTGTCATTATCATTATCAGAATCAGCACAGGCCCCTAAGAATAAACTTAAGATAAGTGAAACTGAAATCGTGCAGGTTTTCTTCATCAATTTACTTACATCATATTGAGATTTCATTTTTGACTTCCTTTTAAAAAATTGTTTCAAAAAATTCAATTACGTTTTTTGAAATAAAATCGTAACGCTTGATGATGCTAAAAAAGAAGGGAATAGGCTTTCAGTGTGTTCTTGCAAAGATTTTCGCAGTTTCTTTTTTCAAAACTTACAATTACTTTTTAAAATACATACTTTTAGTCATTGATCAGTCGACCTAGCTGTTCAGAAAAGAATTCCGAAGCCAAGTCATGGCCATGTTGATTCATGTGAATAACATCCCACCAAAGCAGACCAGAATCTTTATTCACATTCGAACTCATGTATTCATAAAACTTAAGGATGGGAATAGAATACGTTTTGCCAACCGATGTCATGATCGAGTGATTATTGACGGCATAGTACGTAGGGACTTCATTGGTGATGGCCTCGTGTGAAAAAATAGTTTTGATGTTCAGCGATTGGCTAAGTTCAGCAATCTCGATCAGCGACTTTTTAAAATCTTCGCTTGCGCCATCATTCCAACCTAGATTAACCATTAATAGATCGGGCTTAATCACTTCCAATATTCTTTTATATTCTGCCAATAAATTTTGTGACACTTTACCCTGGAGCGAGAAATTAATTCCAGCGACTTCTCTGCCAGACTGCAGATTTAGTTTTCTAACAGTTTGGGCCAGGAAAGCGCTGTCTAAAGTGTTGGCGCCTTCGCCCCAAGTTTGGGAAGTTCCCATAAAAGCGATCAGCTTCTGGGGCCGTTTCATATCGAATTTTACGAATGGCCTATAGATAATCTTTACGGGTTGATCCTTTGAATACCAAAATATTTCATCATCTCTAAAAGGTGGTTTCTTCCTAACTGTTCGGACATACAATTTCGATATGACTGGCTCAATTTTGAGCACATCTTTTTTAGCGAAGAAATTTGTCTCTAAATAACCTATAGAATTTCTGCGCCAGGTTTCAATTAAGTTTTCCCGAGGATGGCTAACTCGTTTTTCCATCGGAGCGAGATCGATATAGTAGCGATGACTCCAGACGTAAAAATCAAAAAGTGAAAGGCTTAAAAGAATCAACAAACCTGATACTTGAAATGCCACCAACGGAATCAAATTTTCCCAACTGAATGCCCTTTGCTTGAAATAAATCCCTAAGCCCAAAAGGAAAGTGACAAGAAAAGTAATACCAAGAGAGAAAATGGAGATTCTTAAATTAGGTTTAGGCGAAAATGAATCCTGGAAAATAGCTTGGCCCGCTTGATTTAGCACGACTACATCATCGATTAACGCCCGACTGATTCCCGTTTTAAAAGATAGAATAGTTGAAAGTGAATCTGGTTTTTTAAACTGGTAATACATTCCGCCAGCTGTGATTTGAATCTGATCGCTTAAGACTTTTATGGAAACTGACTCCCAAGATTCTTGAAAGAATGTTAAAACCATCTCTTCACGGGTTAAAATCTTTCCGGAATAGTTCAATTTAAAAAAACCACTTGGAATAAGTTGATTTTGACTTAATCGAATCCCGTAGCGAGCTTCATGGTCTTGAAGAAAAAAAATCCAGACATAAGAGCCCTGTTCAAATTTGACATTAAAATGAATATCCTTAATGGGTAAGTTTTGGTTCAAAATGAGTTCATTAAATCCATGCCACTCACTTAAGTTCAGTTGATTCCCTGCAAACACCTGCCTCTGTTCAATAAAACCCATCGTACCCATAGGCCAACAGCAATTTGTGCTCAGCCTTTTCATGGAAAGCCAATTATGATCCCGACTTAATGTATGGATGCTTTTTGTTAAAAATTGGCTTAGGACAAACGCATTGAAACAAATAAAAACTAAAAGAAAAATAGTAGAGATTTTCTTAGTCTGAGGTTTCATACCGAACACTTTCAAATTTTTTACGAAGTTCTGTGAGTTGATTTGGCTTTAGGTCTGATTTCTGAACAACACAATGCCCAAGCACTAAAACATCCATATCTGTTTTTATAAAACACACAAAAGCATCAAGTGGCTTGCAGACAATGGGTTCGCCGCGTACATTAAAGCTGGTGTTTACAAGTACTGCATGTCCTGTTTTCTCTTCGTAAGCTTTTAATAAGGTCCATAGTTTTTGATTCGTCTTTTGATCGACGGTTTGAACTCGAGCCGAACCATCTACGTGAGTAATCGCCGAGTAACTTGATTTTTGTAAATCTCTTTTTTCACCAACACTTAAATTTTGAAAATTCGAAGGCAATTCTTTTAGTTCGGAATCTTGTAGCTGAGCTGTCAAAAGCATGTAAGGAGATGGTTGCTTCATTTTAAAAAATCGATTCGCATTCTCAACTCTTACAATCGGAGCAAACGGCCTAAAACTTTCACGGAACTTAATTTTTAGATTCAGTCTTTTCTGCATCTCAGAACTTTTTGCTGAAGCAATGATACTTCTATTTCCAAGCGCCCTAGGGCCCCATTCCATTCGACCTTGAAACCAGCCGATAACGAGGTCTTCCTCGATGTTTGCAGCCACATGAGCACAGAGACTCGCAAAGTCCGAGAATGTCTGGAACGGAACTTCTTGTTCTCTTAAAACCTTTTTTATCTCTGCATCTGTAAACTCGGGCCCCAAATAGGATCCTTGCATAGAATCTGTGGCTTCAGCGTTTCTTTCTGCACCACGAGCGATGTGATGAAATGCCAAAGCTGCACCTAAAGCTCCGCCAGAGTCGTGCGCAGCTGGTTGAATCCAAATGCTTTTAAAAATATCTTCAGCCAGTATCAAACTATTCGCTACGCAATTCAACGCAACTCCACCCGCCATCACCAAATGATCACAGCCCGTAAGTTCCTTCGCGGCTTTAGCTAGTAACAAGAGTCCCTTTTGCAAAGTCCTCTGTGCTGCAAGTGCAAAATTGGCCTGGCTTTGAGTTAGCTCTGCTTCATCTTTTCGTGCTTCCAAGTTAAATAATTTTTCCCACTGCGGAATATGAATCATGCGGTCATCTGTCGCAAACGTGAAATATTTCATATTGAGCGTTAACGATCCATCTTCATGAATCGTCAAAATTTCTGCTTCCATCATATTTTGGAAATTTTTTGTTTGTAAAGAATCTGGCTGACCGTACGGCGCAAGCCCCATCAATTTATATTCACCACTATTAACTTTAAACCCGCAAAAATAAGTAATAGCCGAATAGAACAACCCCCACGAGTGTGGGAAATTCATTTGCTTTAAAAGTTCAATGCTATTGTTCCGGCCGTGACCAATTGTGGCAGTAGCCCACTCACCTACTCCATCAACAGTTAGAATTGCAGCTTCCTGATAAGGTGAAGGAAAAAATGCGCTACCTGCGTGTGACATGTGATGATCTGAAAAATAGATTTTAGCTTTAAATTCTTGGCCACAAACTTTTTTAAAATCTTTTCTGAGTACAGATTTTAAAAAGAGCTTCTCCGTAATCCACACCGGCATTGCTTTGCGGAATGACTTAAAACCTTTTGGCGCAAAAGCCATGTAAGTTTCAACAAGACGCTCGAACGTGATAAAGGGTTTATCATAAAACACAACGGTATCAATTTCTGAATATGTGACGCCTGCTTGCTTCAGGCAAAACTCGACAGCCTTCTGCGGGAACGACGGATCGTTCTTAATTCGAGAAAATCTTTCTTCTTGGGCTGCAGCTAAAATTTTCCCATCGCGAATAAGAACCGCGGCAGCATCGTGATAATAAGCAGAGATCCCTAATATTAACATTTAGAAAAGTGTATAAATAAACGGTGCAACCACCGTATTTCCTGATAAGAAGATAAGAAATCCAAATAACAGAAAAAAGACCATTAACGGTATGATCCAGAATTTTTTATTCGTTTTAAAATAATTGAGAAGATCTTTTAAAAATTCCATTTGTTACCTAAAATGGGTTGTCAAAATCTGCAGCCTTGTATACATGCCGCTTATCTTGCAGTTGGGTTTTGAGTTGGCGACTCAGTTTCAATGAATCAGGATTAAAAATTCTGAAAAGCAGGCTCCAAGGAGTCAAAATCATGTAAAAGAAAATGCCTAAGATGATGGGGCTTGTGAATCGACCTAGGATAACTCCAAGGCTCCACCAGGTAAACGCAATCAGATCTTTTAATTTGGGAATTAGAAAAGCGACCAGCCCAACAACTGGAATTGCGACACTTAAGATTACGCTTTTCGTAATAATTGCGATAATGAGTAAAAAAATTCCACTTCCAAGAAGACCCTGGTTAGTGGCCCGCTTATTTTGGGCTTTAAAGTTATTCCAGTCGCTTCGCAATTGGCGCATGCTTAAAATTTATATGATG
>JANPPO010000315.1:0-5300 GCA_031428555.1 Bdellovibrionales bacterium
GCTTTTTCGAGTTTGATTTTATCTTTTACTAAACTGTGACCCGTCTTCCACATGATTGGAACACCGCCGTGTTTTGCTACATCTTGATAGAGGCGATCAGAACATTTAACGTCACCAATAATTTTAGCCCCTTTTTGTTCAGCTAAAATTGACCTCGAGATAATTACCATTAATTCGTCACCGTAGAGCATGCGTCCGGTGTGATCAACGACACCAATTCGGTCAGCGTCTCCATCAAAACCGATACCGCAGACTGCCCCAGTCTCTTTTACTTTTTTCTGTAGGTCTTTCAGATTTTTTTCGACTGTAGGATCTGGATGATGATTTGGAAAACTTCCATCGGGTTCTTCAAATAAAATAATCGGATCTAAGCCGACGGCATTATAAAGTTCTCTCACGACAGAGCCAGCTGCGCCGTTGCCACAATCAAGAACAACATTGATTGGCTTCATTTTTCCAAATTCTTTTTTGTAGCGAGCATAATACTGAGGCTTGATATCATAATTTGATTCTTTGCCTTCAGTCGCGCCGCTTAAGAATCTTTTTTGCTCCATAATAATTCGGAGCTTTTGAATCTCTTCTCCAGAAATTGTGGATTTACCTTTCGAAATTTTAAAACCGTTGTAGTTAGAAGGATTGTGACTTCCTGTGACCATGACTGCAGCGCCAACATTTTCTAGGGCAAATGTTGAGAAATAACTAACTGGCGTTGTAACGAGTCCCAGTTGAATGACCGTTCCGCCGCATTCGCGGATTCCTTTGCTTAAGGCTTTCGTAATCGCTGGACAGGAAACCCTGGCATCATTTCCGATCGTGATCGTTGGATTTTTTATATTTGAATCTGAAAGATATGTAACAAATGAACGTCCCAATTCGTAGGCGAAATTATCGTCGAACTCTTCATTATAGATTCCACGAATGTCGTATTCTCTGAAAATTACCGGCTTATACATATTTACCTCGTCATGTTTATACAGGCTTTTATCGCATCCTGCATAGATGATCCATCTGCTTTGTTTAGTCCATAGATATCAAATGCTGTCCCATGATCAACACTTGTTCTAACAAATGTAAGTCCAAATGTTAGATGAAATCCTTCAGTTCCGTGAATCATTTTAAAAGGAATAAGGCCCTGGTCATGATAAGGGCATACAAAAACACTATATTTCGACCAGTTCCGCTTGGAAAAGGCGGCATCGGGTGGAAGTGGACCCATAACACCAGCCATTTTCTTAACGAGCGGCCGAAAAATATCGATTTCTTCATGGCCCAAAAGACCATCTTCGCCCGCATGTGGATTAAGACCAACGAGCGCAACAGGAAGTTTTTGAAGAGGCTTTTTTAAGATCTTTCGAAGCTTAAGCGCTTGGTTGAGAGCAATCGCTAAGATCTCTTTGGTTACAGCGCCTGAAACATTTTTTAAAGCTAAGTGGCCGGTTGCCAGAAGCACGTTAAATTCTTTACCAATGAAAACCATGTGAACATCTTTAACCCCGGCCACTTTTTGCAAAATTTCCGTGTGTCCCTTGGCAACATAACCTTCTTTTTGAATTAAAGTTTTTGATAAGGGCGCTGTTACCATTCCGGAAGCTAATTTTTTATGACAAGCGATTGCGGCGAGCTCGACCCATCTGGGCGCCGAATCTGGGCTCTCGATATCGTAAATTACATTCGATTTATTTGAGCGCTGCTTAAGGGCTTCTTCTAATGAATAGCAGACCATGCGCTTAAATTTTTTATCGATTCTTTTGAGCTGCTTTAACTCACTCTTTGGAGACCTAAAAAGAAAAAACTGTGTGCCTTTTTGTGGGCCCAGTTTTTCTAAAGCCTTCGCTGTTACCTCGAGTCCGATTCCATTTGGATCGCCAGAGGTAAGGAGAATTTTTTTCATACTTTGTCGTTTAAAGTGATCGTCGCTTCTTCGCGCTTTTTCTGTAGCCAAGTTTTGAACTGCTTTTCAAATGCTCTTTCCATTAAGGCTGATCGTAACTTTTCTTTATCCTTTTCAAACTGAGGATCAGTTACAGTTTTAAGATCTACAACCTTTAAGATGTGTAAGCCCCGCTTAGTTCTAAATACTTGCGAAGTTTGCCCCGCCTTTAAGTTTCTAACGGCTGCTTCGAATTCTGGATTTAATTCGGTTGTTTTGAAACTTCCTAAAAGACCACCAGCTGTAAAATTTGTGTCTTCTGAAGTTTGTTCTGCAACAACTTCAAATTTTTCACCCGCTTGAAGCCTTTTAGCTACAGCTTCAGCGCGCGCAAAAGCTTTTTCTTCGCCGCCTTTTTTTGGATTAAAAAATATTTGAGCCAAAGTCATTTCGGCTAAGCTTAAGCTCGATTTGGGATTTCGTTTTTTGTATTCTTCAAAGACTTCTTCATCGGACACGCGGACTTTTGAAGTCACATCTTGTTCAATTAGCGTTTGTCTTTCGATTTGAACTTTTAAAAACCGTTTATACTCTTCAGTAGTTAAATTCATATCGGCTTTTGCGGCGGCCAGAATTTCTTCTTTTGTCGTTTTGTATTTTTGAGCCATTTGCTTAATTTCTTGTTCGACTCTTTCGGGGCTAGCCGTCATGTTGGCTTTCTTTATTTCTGAATCCATTAACTTTTCGTTAATGAGATACTCAGTTTGCATCTTCTTATCTTTTTTAAGATCAGCCGGAGATTTTCCATTAAGTAAAATTTCTTCAATCAAAGCAGGCTTTGCCGCCTTTTTTTCGAGTTTTGAATAATCCGACTGAAGAATAATTTCGTTATTCACAACGGCCACAACTTTATCCACAACCTCAGCTGTGGCGAATTGTCCGACCAAAGATAAAAATAAACTTAAAAACAAATTTTGGAATTTCATAATTCTCACTTTGTATCAACCGACACGGCTTCGATCAATTTATAGTCTCGCCAGACGCGACTGCTTCTAAGTTGTGCATCTAGCCATTCGGTAAAAAGAGCCTGTTCTTTTTGGGCACGGATTTGACGCTCTATGCGCGTCTTTACTTCTTCAAAGGTCAAAGTCGTAGCAGGTGATTTTTTCTCGACTATGGCGACGTGGTAACCATATGGAGTCTTAAATATCGGAACTGGAGCGCCCACTTTAGCAGAAAAGAGTGGGTCAAAGAAATCCACTTCATCTTTTCCGATCCAGCCAACTGCGCCACCGGTTTTACCCTCTGGCGTAATCGAATATTCTTTAGCCAAAACCTCAAGGCTGCGTTTTTTAAGTTCGGCTTTCATGACATCAGCCTTCGCTTGTTCTTCGACAACGATTTGCCGAATGAAGATTCTTTCTTTTGTCTTAAACTGAGGTAAATTCTGTTGATAATGCGCTTTTAAATCTTCTGGTGTTGCGGGTTTCATTTTTTCTGACATCAGTTGAAAAACTTTTTGTTCAATCAACCTAAACTTGAGTTGTTCTCGCCATTCTGAAAAAGAAATGTTTTCAGTCGCGAGCGTTCTACGAAATGAAACATCATCAGGATAAAGAGCCCTGATTCTTTCAACCTCTTTATCAACTTCTAAGTTTGAAACTTCAATTTTTTTGCTTTCAGAAAAATCTAAAATAAGTGATCGAGTAATAAAGGCTCTTAGAAGTTCTTCTTTAATTAAACCAATCGTCTGAGAACTCTTCGCGGAGAGCGCATCGAGATCTTTGAGCCTTCTTGCAAGCTGCGTAGAAAATTCGCGCAAAGTTAGAACGCGCTCATTCACTTTAAGAACGGGCTTTGCAGACAAATCATCTTTTCTAGATTCACAACCGATAAATCCAGAAGAAATCGATAAGCTGAAAAAAAACAGCCCCATTAAGATGGGGCTTTTAAAAAAGGAAAACATTATCTTCCTAACTTATTTCAGAAGGCTAGGATTTGACTTATTCGGAATTTGTTTCTTAAGCCCTGCAAAATATTGATCCATTAATTGTCGACGCTTTTCATTGAATACGGCCTGACGAATTTGCGGACGATTAGCCTGCTCGTAAGTAGCTCTGCCAGTTACTTTCATAATGAAGAATCCAAACATTGTTTCAACAGGTCCTACGATTGATCCAACTTTTGCGTCTTTAACGTCATCATAAACCATTGGAGCAGTGATAACGGATTGAAAACCAACGTCGCCGCCGATTTGTTTTGCCATCGTGTCATCAGAATAAAGACGAACTAGCTCTTCGAAAGGACGCTTAGAAGCCTTTACTTCAGCAAAAATTTCCTGGGCACGTTTTCTTGCTTCGGCTCTTTGCTCTTGAGTCGCATTGGCCTTTACTTCGATTAGAATATTGCTCCAGCGAATTGAAGGATTATTTTTATACCACTGCTTCATCTCGGCATCGGATGGCTGAATCTTCGCAGCTTTTTGTCCTAATTCTTTTTCAAGAAGAACTTTATACATTTCCTGCTTCATGCGGTCCTGAAGAACAGGATCTTTTTCGATGTTCTTTTTATTTGCCTCAGCTAGGCCTAATTCAAAGCGAACTAGGTCTTCTAAAAACTCAGCTTTAGTAGGAGCTGTGCCGCCACTTGTGCCGACAATGTTTAAAATTTCCGTATACTTTTTATTAAACTCTTCGAGTGTAATCTTTTTTGATCCAACTTCAGCCACAACAACATCCTTTTGCTGGGCCCAAGCCAAAACACTGACAAAACTCAAAACGAACACAAGGTACTTCATCCTGCTCTCCTTGGCATTTGGGGACACTAAAACGCTAGCATCAGCGAGTAGATACCGCAATCATACCAACCGCTTGCTGTTTCGCAGCATTAATTGAGGACTCGACCTTTTCAAGAAGAATAGGATCATTAGGATTCGTATCTGGAGGTAAAAGCTCCCACGGCTTCTGCCAGACGATGCAAACCCTTGCAAAGGGCTTCGGCAAAAAAGTTTTGTTCCAGGCTTTTTCAAAATGCCAGGCTTTATCCGCTCTGGCGCTTCCGCAGATAATGGGAATCTTCAAATTTTTAGATGTTTCAATGATTCCAGGTTTTGCTCGGTAAATGGGACCTTTTGGACCATCAACGGCAAAACTACTGCAATAACCTTTGCGAATCAGTTTAAAAAGCCCCAGCAGTCCGCTCACAGCGCCACGGCTAGAAGATCCCCTGACAACTTTTGCGCCAAACTTTTCTAAAACATAAGTCATAATGGCGCCGTCTTTACTTTTTGAAGACAGAGTCGCAATTCTATAACGAGCTGACAAATGCAAAAGGGCAAGCTCATCACCATGCCAGTGAGCCATAACAAAAGGATTTCTGTTTTTAATAAGTGTT
This sequence comes from Bdellovibrionales bacterium, assembly GCA_031428555.1. Classification (GTDB taxonomy): domain Bacteria; phylum Bdellovibrionota; class Bdellovibrionia; order Bdellovibrionales; family Bdellovibrionaceae. Next base: position 5,264 of record JANPPO010000315.1, read on the forward strand.
TGCATCTCCGGAGGCTCTGTTATTTCGATTTTCCAAG
>JANPPO010000316.1:0-3131 GCA_031428555.1 Bdellovibrionales bacterium
GACCCGTAGTCACAACATCATCTGCGAAAATGATTCGGGTATCGACAGTTGTTGAAAATTCTACAGATAGATCAAAGCTTCGCTGGGCACGCTCTAAGCGACTTAGTTCCCTCTGCTTTTTGGAAACGGCCCAGGCTTTCCCTGCATCTTTCTCTTGAGGCTTAAGTGGACAAGCATGTGGATATCGCGTGATTTGCGCGAGTGCGTCTCCCCAATTTTGCGCGTGTCTTTTACCGGAAGAACTTTCTGAGGTAACAATCCGAGTCGTCTTATGCGCGCCCGCGCGACCCCACTTTAAAAGAAATTCTTCTGCCCAAATATTCCAAGAATCTTGCGGCTCATCTTTCAATTGCAGAACTAGCGAAGAAAGCACGTCACTCTCTCCAGGGGGCCAACGAAGCAAACTTCTAACCGGGACATTTTCAATATAGACGACAGTTTCCTGGTTAAATTGCTTCAGACACCGCTGGTGGCAGGCTTCGCAAAAATATGTCCGAAGATTAATCCATGATCCGCAATTCATGCAGGATCTAAACGTAAAAAGATCTTTAAAACTAACTGGCTTCATAGCTGTCTGCTAAAGCAAGCTTAAGACCAATTACTCGTTATGGTATGGCTTATTATGAATGATCGCAAACGCGCGGTAGATTTGTTCGAGCGCCACAGTCATTGCAACATGATGGTTCAAAACAAAATCAGAAACTTTCACCGTTTTTTGAGCGCGCTTTTTGATTTGATCATCTACGCCAAAGGCTCCACCGATGACAAAACTGATTCTTTTCGTTCCTGATAGCTGAAGCTTTCGGATCGTTTCTGAAAATTGTTTTGAATCTAAGGCTGTTCCCTTTTCATCAAAGAGAATAACGTAATCATCTTCTTTAAGATTTTTGAGAAGCATTTCAGACTCTTCTTTTTTCTTACTCAAAGAGTCTTCGCGGCCTTTTTTCGCAGATTTTAGCTGAACGAGTTCAAATTTGTGGAAGTGATTAATCTTTTCTGAAAATTCCAAGCTCGCGATATCGAGCCAGGAATTTTTAGATGATTGAATCGTGAGAAGTCGGATGCTCATGCTTTTTGAACGAAGGGGTCTTTCAAGTTCATGTCTTTTCCTTCTTTCCAGAGTTTTTCAATATTGTACTCCTGGCGAACGTAATCGTAAAAGATATGAACAATGAGAGATCCGTAATCAACAACAACCCAGCGGCCTTCGTCCATTCCTTCTAGACTTTGCGGATGAATTCTAAATTCATCTTTAACTGCCTGAACAAGGCCATCAGCAAGCGAAGAGGCGTGTCGAGTGCTAGTTCCTGAAGTTACAAGCGCGAATTCACTGAGTGAAGCGAAGCTTCTTAAATCAAAGCCCTTCACTTGAATGGCTTTTTTAGAAAACAACTGATGAGCACAAAATTCAGTGAACTTTTCGTAGTCTTGAATTTTTTCTTTTAGGTCAGCATAGAGTCTGTGGTTTTTAATGTAGCTTTCAACTGAAAGCGGCAAAAACTTATCCACGGGTCTTTGAGTTCTGATTTTTTTACGAAGGTCACTTGCTGAAACATCAACATCAGGAATTCGAACAAACTGGATATTTCGTCCTGTTGTTAGTTCCATAAAGTTGAAATCATAATCCAAGATCATATCTTGTAAATAATCTGGTAATTGTTCTTTTGAAGTTGGAATTTCAAAACCAGGGCGAGTTGTGAAAATGATATTCACTTCTTTTAAAAGACTTTTAAAGTCTTTCCAGCTGCTAAGTAATTCCAAGTGATCTGCACCTAGAATTAAATAAAGATCATCAGCTTCGATTTTCTTTCGGTACTGCTTAACAGTATCAATTGTGTAGCTAGTTCCGCCGCGCTTAACTTCCTGATCATCAACTTCGAATTGATTTCCGAAACCTTGCAATGCAAGCTTCACCATTTCAAGACGCTGTTCAGGTGTAGGACCTTCTACTTGAGTTTTAAGAGGACTTTGGTATGTCGGAATGACAACAATCTTATCAAGACCGGCTTTTTTCTGAACAGTTGATAGACACGCTACGTGTCCCATATGTGGTGGATTAAAGCTTCCGCCAAAAATTCCAACTTTCATTTCAATTCTCCTCTTACTCCTCTTTGTAGAGGTTATCTGCAATCTTAACGATGAGTTCTTTTACGTTTTTTCCAGTAACAGCTGAAATCACGATAGGCTTGTGGCCAATCTTCTTTTCAAACTGTTGAGATAATCTAATCACTTCTTCTTCGCTTAATGTATCGGCCTTGTTGAGAACCACAATCTGCGGTCTTGTCGAAAGCGCAAAGAACCCAGGTTTGTCTTTGTTGTTTTCGTCATACATTCGAAGTTCATTATTAATTTCGTCGTAATCTTCTATCGGCACTCTGCCTGACAAGCCAGAAGCATCAACTAAGTGAACAAACAGTCTTGTACGTTCGATATGTTTTAAAAATTGAATTCCCAAACCCACACCTAAGTGCGCACCTTTAACAAGGCCCGGAATATCTGCGACCACGAAAACTTTGTCTTCGGTAAACTTCACGACGCCTAAGTTAGGAGCAAGTGTTGTAAATGCGTAGTCTGCGATTTTTGGTTTCGCAGCCGAGATGCGAGAAATCAAAGTTGATTTTCCAGCATTCGGAAAACCAATGATACCAACGTCTGCGATTAATTTTAATTCTAAGACAACTTCGATTTCTTCACCGGCTTCACCAGGCTGCGCATGTTCCGGCGCTTGGTTAACGCTATTTCGGAAAAAGTGATTTCCTTTTCCGCCGCGGCCACCTCTGAGCAGAACGTGTTCTTTGAGATCCGTCATATCCACAATGATTTTACCATCGAGACCACGCAAAATTGTTCCTTCAGGAACATTTAAAATAAGATCATCGCCTTGAGCACCGGCACAGTTTGAACTTGTACCTTGCTGACCACTGCGAGCCGCATATTTTTTATTGTTTCTAAAATCGACTAATGAATTTAAATGTTTGGTTGCTCGAAGAATGACGTCTCCGCCTTTGCCACCATCACCACCATCGGGTCCGCCCCGAGGTTCTCCAGATTCGCGTCGAAAACTAATGCATCCACCGCCGCCACGACCAGATGCTATCACCACTTGAACTTCGTCTATAAATCTCATATTT
>JANPPO010000317.1:0-1845 GCA_031428555.1 Bdellovibrionales bacterium
TGAGGTTACCCTAAAAATTTAGACCACTTGTAAGTAGAGTTTTCCCGTGTCTAACTAGACCAAGGGAGATACAAAATGAAGAAAAGGTTCACGGAAGAACAGATCATAAAAGTTTTAAATCGAAGCAAAAATGGTGAACCCGCTAAATCACTAGGCCGCGAGTTTGGAGTTTCCGAAGCGACAATTTATCTTTGGAAAAAGAAATATGCCAACATGACGGTTAACGAAGCAAAAAGATTAAAAGATTTGGAAAATGAAAATTCAAAATTAAAACGTATCGTTGCCGATCAAGCGCTAGACATTGTGATGTTGAAGGATGTTAATTCAAAAAAGTGGTAGGGCTCAATTCTCAAAAGAAATCTGCTGAGTATTTATTAACAAAATATTTAGTCAGTGTTCGAAAGACTTCAAAAGTCTTGGGCCTAAATCGATCGACGATGACTTACAAGCAGCGTAAATCAAAAGATGAAGCGCTTGAGCAAAGAATGAAAGAACTATCAACCAAGCATCGAAGGTTTGGTTTACCAAGACTTCATTTTTTGCTTAAGCGTGAAGGCCTTGTCGTGAGCCACCACCGCAGCGAACGGATTTATAAGAAACTAAGACTGCAACTTAAAAACCGAAAAAGAATAAAACAAATGGCCGTGATTCGCGTTCCGCATAAAAAGGCTACAACAGCAAATGAAATCTGGTCATTCGATTTTGTATTTGATCGATTCGAAAACAATCGAAGTTTAAAATGTTTAACGATCGTTGATGATTGCACAAAGCGATCGCCGGGATTGCTTGTTGAAACTTCAATAACTGCAAGGTCGATGATTAATTTTTTCGAATCTTTTCCAAAGTTGCCAAATAAACTTCGCTGTGACAATGGACCAGAAATGTCATCGAAAGAATTTATGGACTGGGCATATCGTAATAATATTGCGATAGAATATATCCAACCCGGAAAGCCCGTACAGAATGCGTTTATAGAATCGTTTAACTCGCGATTCAGAGACGAGTGTCTGAATGAAGAGTTATTTTTTGACTTGAACGACGCAAAGATGAAAATAGAAAAGTGGCGAAGGTACTACAATGAAGAAAGGCCGCACTCTTCAATCGGGATGAAGACTCCGAATGCTTTTGAAAAAGAATTAACTAACTCGGAAAAACTCTAAATCTGAATGGCTTAAAAAACAGGGTAACCTCAGGGATGCCTCGGTTTTTTAAAAAAACCATTTGATTGTGATGCCTTCCTTGCAATTGTGGAGACTCATTGCAAAAGCCGATATCGCAATATAGCCCTAGCTAACACCGTCGGTCCGCAAGAAAATTTATCCAGTCAATATGTTGCGTTTGAAAAGGCCCCACCATTTACTATTTAGAACTGAGTAATACCAGTATCTAAAAAAATAATTATAGCTCACGAAATATTTTTAGCATCACACTTGCTTTCCAACGCCCCATTTCTCAAGGAGATAACTAAGCCTGTTTTGTGATATGCCGAGTGCAGATAAATCTTCAGGATTAATTATGTACTTATCACTTTTTATAAGATGACTCTCTACTATTGCTCGCAACTCACGAACATTTCCTGGCCAACTATACTGTTTTAAAATATCTAGACATCTTTTAAAGTCGATGCAAATATCAATGACAAGGTGACTTCAGATCCGACTAGACTTAGGCAAATTCTTTTTAACGTCGTCGGTAACGCCATCAAATTCACTCAAACAAGCAAGATTGCTCTTTTTGTTCAGCACAATAACGGGCTGCTTGAAATTGAAATTCACGATGCCGGAACGGGTATTACTTTGGAACATCAATCAAGTCTTTTTAAACCTTTCGTTCAAGCCGACGAAT
>JANPPO010000318.1:0-1716 GCA_031428555.1 Bdellovibrionales bacterium
TTCAATTTTGCAATCACAAGTCTTTTCAAAAATTTCCTGCAAGACCGGCCCCGGTCCCCATTTTGAAGAAAATGAAGCATAGGTGAAAATCTTAACTGTTGGCTTTTGATCACGAACTAAAAAACTTTGATTCTTATTTAAGTAAGCAATGGAGAGAAGAGTAAAAACAGCGATTAAAAATAAAATGAAGTGTTTCATGTCTTCACCACCAGAATCCGCGAACGCGCTTAAAGAAATAGTAATCAAAGCCCAAACATCGTCCGGCACCAAGCCAAGCAAACGCAATATGAACTGCTAAAAGAATTTTCAAAAGATCCTGAACTTCAGGTCCGCTCAAATAAAGCATTTGAAATGTAAATAGAGTCGCCACAAGTGCCATAGGTCTAACAACATAGCCCAAGATATAAGAAATACCGATCGCAAGTTGAATTCCTAAAAACACAAAGGCCAAACCCTGCCAGTGACTGACCATGTAGGTACTGAAAATCCATTTATACCATTCAGGCGCCTGACTTGCTGGCAAGTTTTCAGAAATGAGTTCCGCAATTCTTGGACGAACTAGAAAGTCGCCATTAAATTTGGCAATCGCATCTTGAAGATAATAATAACCTAAAAAGATTCTTAAAAAAGAAATCGGAATCAGGTGGCCTGAATATTTAACGCTTTCGAAAAATGCAACGATCATAGATTAGAGTTTAACGTATCGCTTCGGGCAGAGGTCAAAAAGAAAACAGTTTGGACAATCAGGATTACGCGCTTTACAAATTTTTCGACCATGAAAGATCAATAAGTGAGCAACTAACACCCAATCATCCTTCGGAATGAGCCGAATGAGGTCTTGCTCTGCCTTTACAGCGTCTTCATTTTTGGTCCAACCTAGACGTAAGGAGAGCCTTCCCACATGTGTATCCACAACAACGCCGCTTGCGATATTAAAAGCATTCCCTAAAACCACATTCGCCGTTTTGCGACCGACCCCTGGTAGTTCCACAAGCGCTTCCATTGTTTGCGGCACTTCACCCTTATGGAAATCCACCAAACGTTGGGCCATCGCAATTAAGTTCTTGGATTTGTTCCGAAAAAAATTGGTGCTCATGATCAGTCGTTCAACATCAATCAGTTGAGCTTTGCTGAGGTCGAGTGCAGTGGGAAAAGCCGCAAATAAAGCAGGCGTAACTTTGTTCACCCGTTCATCGGCACACTGTGCCGACAAAATCGTCGCAACGAGTAATTCAAACGGATTACTATGATCAAGTGCACAATGGGCATCTGGATAAAATCTTTTTAAGTTGTCGAGGGTATCTTGAACAGGCGCAGGGGATATCTTAGCGCCAGACTTAAGCTTCTTCTTTGTCGCCGAAATCACCGATGGCTTCAACGGGGCAGCCTTCGATGGCTTCTTTAACGGCAGCTTCTTCTTCTGTATTTTCTGGCTGTTTCGAGACAAAGGCATGTCCGTCCTCTTCGTGCATAGTAAAATTCTTCGGGGCAGATAAAACGCAAGCGTCACAAGCGATGCAAGATTGGTCAACGAAGACCTTTCCTTGAGCGTTGTCTTTCCATTTCATTTTTAAATCAGCCATTAAAAACACTCCATCAGCGGTCCAACTTTGGTTTAGGACTTCGCGAGGGCCTAATATAAGCGAAATTTAGGTAAATTTCCAAGTCCTTTGTCGCAATTTAGCTCGAACGAGACTGGCCGGATCTCGATCTACT
>JANPPO010000319.1:0-1501 GCA_031428555.1 Bdellovibrionales bacterium
GGCAAATCGATTGTTCAACTACTAGCAAATTCAGGTGCTCGCGTCGCATTTTCCTATGCGCAAAACGAAGCCTCGGCGCACGAACTGATTAAATCTCTTCCGGGCGAAGGTCACTTTGCTGTTCAATTGAAATTAGAAGATCCTGCCAGCATTGCTGCTGCGGTCGAATCCGTAATAAAACAAATGGGCGATCTTGATGGGATTGTGAACAACGCAGGCCTGACTCGTGATGGGCTTCTCATGCGCATGAAGTTGCAAGACTGGGATGACGTTATCAATGCAAATCTTCGTGGAAGTTTTCTTGTGACCCAGGGTTTCTTAAGAAGTTTTATCAAAGCTCGAAAAGGCTCTATTGTGAATATTGCCTCTGTTATTGGCCGAATCGGCAATGCCGGACAAGCCAACTACTCAGCCAGTAAGTCGGGTTTAATCGGATTTACGAAGTCACTTGCTCGCGAAGTGGGTTCACGGGGCATTCGGGTCAATTGTGTGGCTCCTGGATTCATTAAAACCGACATGACAAAAGATTTGAGCCCTGAAGTCACTGCTTCTATTTTGGGTCAAATTCCATTAGGTTACTTAGGCGAAGCGGATGATATCGCTCACACGGTGAAATTTCTTCTCCAACCTGAATCTCGTTATATTACAGGGCAAACCCTGGATGTTAACGGCGGCATGTACATGAGCTAGGTTTTAGAAGTTGGTAAGTTGAGTTAATTATTTAAAGAATTAAAATTTTACATTTAAAAATTGTAAACGAAACAAGAAATGAGTTAAAAATGAGTACAGAAAATTCAATGGAGGCATCGATGTCAATCAGTCCAAAGGTTAAAGAAATTATCGTAGAACAATTAGGCGTAGACCCTGAAAAAGTGAAGCCTGAAGCTTCTTTTATCGACGACTTAGGCGCTGACAGCCTTGATATCGTAGAACTTGTAATGGCAATGGAAGAGGAATTCGATCTTGAAATTCCTGATGAAGATGCTGAAAAGTTAAAAACAGTTCAAGACGTAGCTTCGTATTTATCTAAAAAAGGTAAAGCGTAGTTTTTTATGAACTTCCTTCGCGGCCAAATCCAATTGAAGCGCGTGGTTGTGACAGGCATCGGTGCCGTCACTCCACTTGGCAATACCTGGAGTGAAACTTGGACGCAAGCGGTGGCTGGTAAATCTGGAATCGCAACGATTACAAAATTTCCAGCCGAAGCTTATGACACTCGATTCGCAGGCGAAGTAAAAAACTTTGCCCCAGAACTCTATATCGAGAAAAAAGAAGTGAAGAAGATGGATCTGTTTATTCAGTATTCAATGGCCGCAACTAAAATGGCATTGGAACATTCAGGTCTTAAGATCGATGATGAAATCGCTCCCCGCACTGGCGTCATTGTCAGCGCAGGTCTTGGAGGACTTCCTTTCATCGAAGAACAACATACAAAACTTTTAGAAAAAGGCCCAGGCCGAGTCAGCCCCTTTTTCATCCCGTCAGTTATTTCTAATTTAGC
>JANPPO010000320.1:0-2781 GCA_031428555.1 Bdellovibrionales bacterium
GCCATAATAGGCCCCATGACACTCGCCACGAGCTCGGGCATTCTTTTGATGCCATCAGTGAAAATCGCCAAGGGCGGAAGAAAAACGATGATCGTCAACACAGGAAGAATTTGAAAAGCCGTGTATTTTTCGAACGCGAGCAATAAATACTGAACGATAATAAATAAAGTGATTAGAAAAAATAGTTGGTTTTTTGATTCTGTTAATCTCGAGTGCTGGTAATACTCTCGGGCAGCGAAGATACTTAAGAGCATAAACCCAATTGTCATGCCCCAGCGTCCCGTTGCAACCATCAGAAGTAAGAATCCGACGATCAACCACCACGTTCTAACGATCGTCCAAACTTTTACGTAAGTTTCGTTAAGTGGTCTTAGCTTTTTTAAAATAAAAGTTAAAGCAGAGGCGAAAGTTAAAATCCCGACCGAGACTGAAGCTATGAAAATAAATGTTTGATCCATATCTTTAATGCTAAAGGGTCAAAAACTCGATAGCAAGAAAGACGAACTAGAGGTCTTGAACTGGCTTCATCCAGCCAAATGGGTCAGCAATCAAACCACGCTGAATACCTGAAATCGTTTTTAATAACTCTTGGCTGATAGGCCCATTTTCAATCTTATTGAGGGCAATACTCTTACCCTTATACTGAAATTCTGCGATCCCGGTGATAACAGCAGCCGTGCCCGTGCCGAAAGCTTCAACAAGGTCGCCCTTCGCTTGTCTTTCTAAAAGTTCGGACATTGTGATTCGGCGAACGTTGATGTTGCGGCCCTGGTGTTTCAAAAGTTCAATGACGGAATCCCGTACTCCGCCTGAAAGAATACTTCCATTTAACTCAGGAGTTACAATTTCGTTTTTAAAAACGAAAAACACATTCATCGTACCGACTTCTTCGATACCTTCGTACTTCGAATCCAACCATAAAACTTGATCGTAACCTTTTTGCTTCGCTTCCAAAGCCGACTTCAAACTTGCTGCGTAGTTGGCTCCAGCTTTTGTGGCACCCAAGCCACCCGGAGCTGCACGAATTGCTTTGTCCTCGACCCAAATCTTCACTGGTTTTGAGCCACCGGATGCGTAGTAAGAACCCACAGGCGAAAGTAAAATATAAAACAACATTTCACGCGAAGGACGAACACCTAAGAAACCTTCAGTTCCAATCAAGGTCGGTCGAATATACAGCGCGCAGTGATCTTCACTTGGTACCCAGCGCGACTCTAACAAGAGTAATTCCTTAAGTCCCTGCATGAAGAGTTCTTCAGGAGGAGCTTCAAGACAGAGCCGTAAAGCCCCTTCAGCCATTCGCTGCCAATTAAAATGAGGTCTAAAAACAGATAGGCTTCCATCGGGTTGCTTAAATGCTTTCATGCCTTCAAAAAGAGCCTGACCGTAATGAAGAACAGATGCGGCCGGATCAATTAACATCGGGCCATAAGGAACGATGCGAGATTCGAACCAACCTTTATCGGTAGAATATTTGCTGTAAAACCAGTGATCGGAAAAATGCTTACCGAATCCTAAATCATTCGAAGGTGGTAAATTCTTAGGTTTTGTCGATAACTGTTTTTCAATCAAAATGGGGCCTACTTTAAGGTTATTTTAAAAATGCTCATTCTTTCGAAAACTGGAGTGTTTGTACCGGTTTCCTAAGAACTTTTCTAGTCTTTTTATACTAAAACAAGGTTTTATGAAGCTCTTCGAAACTTGCTTTGTACTAGAGCTGTAATTATAGCCCAATGCATTGAGTTTCATTGAAAACTTCGCGATTCCGAACGCCTCCATTTTTGCTTCTCACGATAAAAACTGATGAAGTGCGATTAAACGCTCATCGTATTTATTATGGACGAAACAAGTCCGATATTCGGAGTGGACTTACAAATCTCGGAAGAAAATCCAAGGTGAAAACCTCATGCTTTGACACATAAAAAGCTTAGGCGTAGCTTGAAAGTTCATGACTGAACTTCAATTACAATCTTCTTTAAAAAAGTATTTTTCTTTGTCTTCATTTCGAATTGGACAAAAAGAAATCATTTCCTCAATCCTTGAAAAAAGAGATGTGCTTGCGGTTTTACCCACGGGTGGCGGCAAATCATTATGTTACCAACTTCCCGCTTTAGTTGCGGATAAACTTGTTGTCGTGATCTCTCCACTCATTGCTCTGATGAAAGATCAAGTGATGGGACTTAAAAGATTGGGACTTCGCGCCGGCTGTCTTCACTCGGGCCAAACAGATGCAGATAAATTAGAAGTCTTTAAAGATATCCAAAAAGGCGGCGCCTACATTCTTTATATGTCACCAGAGCGTGCTTACAAGGACGGTTTTAAAACTTGGATTCAAAAGCAGTCAGTTGCACTTTTTGCGATAGACGAAGCGCACTGCGTTTCTCAGTGGGGTCATGATTTCCGCGAAGAGTACAAAGAACTTTACGCCTTAAAAAACTTGCGCCCCGATGTCCCCGTGCTGGCTTTGACCGCTTCTGCCACCCCTCTTGTGTTGGATGATATCGCAAAAAGTTTGCAGCTCAAAAATCCAGAACGCAGAGTCCACGGTTTCTACCGCGACAATCTTTATTACCAAGTTGAAACTTGTCAGGATGATGACGACAAAATGTCTTACATCATTGAAGCAATCGAAAACAATCCAACGGGTCGCATCCTCGTTTACTGCGGAACTAGAAAACAAACTGAAGAAGTGTCAGCGACTCTCAAGAAAAAATTTGAAGATGTTGATTTCTATCACGCAGGAATAAAAGGTGACGAGCGAACTCGAATTCAAACCGAATA
>JANPPO010000321.1:0-7534 GCA_031428555.1 Bdellovibrionales bacterium
GTAGAAACTGTCACCTTACGACGAGAAAAATTAATTCCCCAGTCATTCGCTAAAATTTCGATCGTCTTGAATACCGCTTCAGGATTATCCAGCGGTTCGCCCATTCCCATGAAAACGATATTGGTAATCTTCATTCCTTCAGGTAACAAAGTTTTAGCCTGAAGAAATTGGCCAACGATTTCATGAGTTTTTAATCTGCGCTTTAATTTTTGTTTTCCCGTGAAGCAAAAACGGCAAGCCATGTTACAGCCGATTTCAGAAGAAATACACAAAGTCATTCGCTCATCCGTAGGAATCAAAACAGCTTCAACTGTTTGACCTTCACCCATATCGAACAAGAATTTTTGAGTTCCATCGACAGATTTTAAGTGAGTTACAACTTTTGGTAATTCGAAAACAAAAAGTTTTTTGAGTTCGTTTCGAAAATCTTTCGACAAGTTCGACATCTGATCAAAATCACAAACTTGTTTTTCATAAACCCATTTGTAAAGCTGCTGAGTTCGGTATTTTTCCTTACCCATATGGCGGATCATCTTTTCAAGATCTTCCATCGTCAGCCCATAAAAGCTGAGTGGACCTTCCATTTTATCTGCTTCAGCAGGCTCGGCCTTCATGTAATCGGAAAAAGTAACCTGAGCCGGAGCCCACGAAACGAGTTTCTGTTCTTTAAAGCCAATAGAATTCAATTTTTGCGTATTAGTTGGTCCCGACATAGGAGCAGAGTTTTAACAAAAAACCCCCTGACAAGCGAGGAGTTTCAAGGTTAGCCCAGAAATTATAGAATTTATAGGGAATTAGAGCCCATCTGTGTATGCGCTAGGTACCTAAAATAACGTGGATTTATCATAAACTAGCTTAGGAAGTTTAAGCCTTAACTCTATACCAATACGTAGTGAAAAATTGTACTCAAAATAGCTAATATGAGAGCGCCTATGATGGCAGACCACCAACCATCAATATCAAATCCATCTAGAAGTGCTGCGCAAAGCTTTAAAACCGCCCCATTCACTACAAAAGTAAAAAGGCCCAAAGTTAAAATATTAATCGGTAAAGTTAAGACAATCAAAATTGGCCAGACTATGGCTTGAGCAACGCCAATAACTGCAGCCGCAATAAGTGCTGAGCCAAACCCTTTAACGGTCCAACCTCTCATCAGCTTTGCTGTTACCAGAAGCGCAATCGCGGAAACGGCCCAGTGAAGCGCGTAATATAACAATGAATGACTTTCCATTTATAAACCTCTTCTTGATCACTGACAAATTTGCTCAACTAGTTTGCCAGTCGAGGCAGATAAACATAAAACGGACGAATATGTCTATCATACTTAAAACTATTCTATTCAGCGTATTTTTACTTCAACCCTTTTTGGCTTCTGCTCAAGAACCAGTGACAGCGCCCAAACCCACTGATCCTACTTCTTTAGAAAAACCCACTACGAAGCCTCGAGTGAAGTTAAAACAGACACCTAATCCAAGTGCGATTGGTGATGAATCTGTTTTGGGCGCACCTCAGCCGGCCGCGCCAACTCGAAATGAGAACCCAGTTCCAAGCAAAACAACTCAACCGGCCCAACCAACGGATATGCAAACTCCGGCCGAGCAACCGGTTCCTGCAGTAGAAACAAAAGAAGAAACAAAATGGTACGACTCTAAAAGAGACGACCGCGAAAACCGCGCTTTAAAAAACTGGGGTGTCACTGGTAATTACTCATTGATGGAAATGTGGGTACTAACTAAGTGGGGCTTATCTGCAAGTTACACTAAAAATCCGGCTTGGACTTACGAACTTGAGTACGCAAATGGAAGCCTGGGCTGGGGCTACTTCGGGATTGATATTGGGCGAATCAAAGAAGAAAGAGTTTCTGTTTTAGCTAGATCTTTTGGCAAACGAAACAGCTTCAATTTTCTCTATGGTGTTTTCTATAATAAATTGGATTTCAGACTTGGCAAAGAGCTTTTAGATGCTGCAAACGCTGCAAACTCAAATGAATTTGATAGCGCAGAAGTAACGTTAGCGGGCCTCACCTGGGGATTCGGAAATCGCTGGCATACTCGCAAAGGTTATATTGTAGGAATAGATTGGTTGACGATTAATCTTCCCTTTTCAGTAATTCAGCAACATGCTCCCTTCCTAAAACGGAGCCAAGACGAAAATGACCGCAAGGATTTTAAAGACTCCCTTGATTTCATCAAAAGATTTCCATCAATTGGAGTTTTAAAATTCCAAGTGGGCCTTACTTTCTAAACCATTAGTCGCTTTACAATTGTCTACAGTCTATACAGCTAGTGACCTTAACAGGCTTTTGCCGGAAATCTCCGATTTTCTCCCCTTATTTTTGGCTCCTATTCTATTTAGTTGGCTTCTACAGTGCCGAACTGGCGGCCTCCTTGGCACAAATAGTGATCATATAGAATTGTGGTAATTTTTAAGGAGCTTAAAATGAAAAACACATATTTGTATCTCGTTGGTGCCGTACTTGCGGTTGTAGTTGCAGGTTGCGGAAAAAGTGGTAGCAGTGGAAACAAAGGCGGAAGCGTCGGAGTTTGTTCGGGTGGTCTTATAAACACTCAACACGGCTGTTTACAACAAGGCATGTGCCCTCCAGGCCAAGCTCAACTTAATAATCAGTGCGTGCCTGCTGCGACAAACTGTCCTGCTGGATACACTCAAGCAGGTCAGGGAACAGTCGGATATCAACAGCCAGGATATGGCCAAGTTGGATACCAACAACCTGGATATCAACAGCATCAACAACCAGGTTACAACCAACCCGGCTATCAACATCCAGGTCAGGCTGCAAATACTCAGTGTGTTCCTGTAAATGGCCAAACTGGCTATAACGGTGGATACAATGGCGGTTATAACGGTGGTTACAACGGCGGATATAATTCAGGTTATAACACGGGTTACAACAATCATTATTACCCTGCTTACAATGGCGGAGTTAACGGTGGTTTCAATGCTGGTTTCCAAATCCAGTTTGGTACAAACCCTTATATGCCTCAGCAGAATTACAATCATTACTACTCAAATCCATATTACAATCCACAGTGGCATCCACAATATTACGGCTACTAAGTCTTAATATTTGAGATTGAAAACAAAAAAACCCACTGAAAAGTGGGTTTTTTTTATTCTTAAAGGTGGGTTTCTTCGATTGCGGTTTTTAGTTCTTCTAGCTCACATGGGACGCAGCCGATTTTTGCGACGACAACGCCCGCAGCGTAATTCGCTAGCTGGCAACTTGTGACCAAATCTAAGTTTCCTGCTAAACCCAAAGCCAGTGCCGCGATCACGGTATCTCCTGCACCCGTCACATCGAATACTTTTTTTGCTTGAGTGGGAACTCGGGTGATTTTATCGCCTTCAAAAATGCTCATGCCTTCTTTTCCTTGAGTCAGCACAACTTGATGAGCACCCGTTTTTCTTTGAAGTGCTTTCCCGGCTTCTTCAACGCGATTTGGATTTTCCCGTAGGTCATCGAAATTAAGCCCAGCTAATGCGACCGCTTCATCGTAATTTGGTTTAATTAAATCGCAGCCCTTATAGAAATCGCCAGAGTTCACACGACTTGGATCGACTAATAATTTTTTATTTTTTGCCTTACAAAGTTCAGCCATCGTTTTTACGATCTTTTCAGTGATGACACCTTTTGCGTAATCTTGAAGAATCACAACATCATTTGCTTCCAAATGTTTTTGAAATTCCTTTAGAACTTTTTCTTCTGCTTGCGCTGACAAATATTTTTTAAGTTCATAATCAACCCGTACAATGTGATGGGGCCCTGTCATAATTCTTGTTTTACGAGTCGTCGGGCGCTTTTCATCAACTATAATTGAATTCCAATTAATGCCCGCTTTAGCAGAAAGATCTTTTAATTTTTGAGCACCCGCATCTTGTCCTACGACTGAAACAAGGCTTACTTGCCCACCCAGGCTTACAACATTTTGAGCCACGTTCGCTGACAAACCTAAACGCAAATCTTCTTGATCAACTTCCAAAACTGGAACCGGTGCTTCCGGAGAAATTCTTCTGACTTGTCCTAAAACGTATTCATCTAACCCAACATCACCTAAAATAAGGACTTTCTTATTTTTGTAAGCACTCAGTGACGACAATAATTTTTCGATCAGTTTTTCTGGCTTTTGCATAGTGCTCCCATTTTCAAAACTTATTTGACCATAGGCCAAGATACTAAAAGGCTCAAGTCAGTTCCATTGCGCTCCCACCTTAAATTGGAGGAAAGCCAGCGACGGATCATAAATTTCTCGTGCTCTGACAATTTGGGTGTGCGAAATGAAAAATCGAGGTCTGAGCGATTGATTGTAAAGGACCGTTTTGCTTTTGGACCCGCTGATAATTCAATTTCTATGATTTGGCGATCATCTGGAAAAGTGATATTCGTCAGATCCCAGTTGAGTTCTGGATTAATATCAAGTTTCACTTTCTTATCAAAAACTTTAAAATTGGAATTTCCTAACACATGTCCCTGTAAAACAGCGCTTAACACGCGATTATCCCAAACAACGGGAAAGCTACAGTGACTACCTTCAGAAATTCGTAATGGATTTGCTAACTGAAGCTGATCTGTGTTCAGACTAACGGGTACAATATTATCTTCTTTTGTAACCCAGATCCAGACGGGATCTCGCAGTGTTGGGTCCCATTTCGACAGCTGATGAAGCGCGTAGTAATTAGTTTGTTTTTCAATGAACCAAGGCTCGACAACCCCTAAGTAAGATGCATCGGGACGCTTATAATTTTTCGCGACTGCATCAAGCATCCGACTTGGAAATCCTAGAAAACCTTCGAATAACTCAGGCCGAAAAGTCTTAAATTCACTAAACCTAGAGCGTGCCCAAATTTCTAATGGAAACCGAAGCCAAGATTCTTTAAAAAGATGATTAAAAGTATCGACTGTATTTACAAGTGGGCAAAGCGCCATGTAAGAGCTAAAAAGTTTGGGATTTTTTTGATATCTTGCCATCCACGCAGACGTCAAAACACCCTGCCCGCCAAGGCTAAGTCCAATCAGATGAACACTTTGAACTAATCTAGAAATAGGCTGAAATTTTGACGTCAGCGTTTGTGCAAGCCAAATATTTTGGTAACTCTCTGCTAAGCCACCAAAGTTGAGGCTCTTATTGTGGTGGATGTAATCAGCACCGGTCATGTTTTCGACTAACAACACATTGAACAAACCCCGTTCAAAAAGTTGATAGAAGAAAAATCTTTCTGCATAGGCTTCTTCTACATTTCCTGTAATTCCAGCGCGAACGATGACAAGAGGTCGATTTCTTGAATCCTTAAGCGCTAACACTCCCTTTAACTTTTGCCCATCTGGTAAGTTAAACACAATTCGGTGTAAAAATGGATTTTGATCAACTTCATATTTCATCGAAAAAATTTTAAGTGCTTGTTCAATTGGGTTTTGCGGTCCCTCAATAAATTGTTTTGCACATTTGAGATGATATTGATCGAGTGTGACTGTTCGGATTCGAAGATCAGGAGCTAAGCGAATTGCCTCCCGAAGCTTATAAAGATCACAGTCCCCGGTCGGTCTTGGATTCAGGTCGATTGGCTGCCAGGCCAAAAACCGATTCAGTAAATACCGGGCCCACTGCGGATGTCGACCCGGTGTGGCAGCAGCGTAATCTGAACCATGCGATATAAATTTAATGGCTCTACTTTGATAGCCCAAAACCCAACTTTTATCTGGGAAAGGTGCTGTGGTTTGTGCGTGTGCCAAGGTTGAAAATGCTAAAAAAACAATGAAAACCTGAAAGCTGATTCGAAACGTCATATTTACGCCTATGTCCAATTATCTAGCCCTTGAATGACACAAAATCGTGACACAAAAGAGTAAATTCTCTAGACTCCTTAAACCTAATTCATTTTCATAGAAGGCTCAACAATATGGAACAGACTTTACATCCCTCTGAAGCACATCTGGACGGTCCCCTTTTTAGAAATGCCCGACAGGTCCTAGAAGAGGCTGGTCAAATTATTAATTGCGATCCAAACGTCCTGGAAAGATTAAAGCGACCTCGAAAGTGTGTGACAGTTTCGATTCCCGTCCGGATGGATAATTACAACGTCAAAGTTTTTACAGGCTACAGAGTGCAGTACAATTCGACTCTGGGTCCTTACAAAGGTGGTATTCGTTATCACCAAAATGTGGATCTTCCTGAAGTTGTGGGTCTTGCTGCATTGATGACTTTTAAGAACTCGGTTTTAGGTTTGCCACTTGGCGGAGCAAAAGGCGGAGTCAGCGTCGATCCATCAAAACTTTCTCGAACTGAAAAACAAAATTTAACTCGACGATTCACTTCTGAAATTTCAGATTTTATTGGGCCGACCAAAGATATTCCAGCTCCTGACGTTGGAACTGATCCACAAACAATGGCCTGGATGATGGATACTTACTCTCAAGAAAAGGGTGGATACTTTCAACCCGGAGTTGTGACTGGTAAGCCAGTTGAAATTGGTGGATCTTTAGGCCGAAATCACGCAACTGGTCTTGGCGTTGTCTACGTGGCAGAAAAAGCATTCGAAAAAAATCGCTTGAGCATGAATGGCGCAAAGATTGTTGTTCAAGGTTTTGGTAACGTGGGATCTTTTGCCGCACTATTTGCGCACCAACGTGGAGCAAAGATTATTTCTGTCAGTGATGTGACGGGCGGAATTTTCAATGGTGATGGCCTTAATATTCCTGAACTTATCGAATACGTAAAACAAAATAAATCAGTTAAAGGTTTCCCAAAATCGACTGATATCGACAACAACAATTTGTTGGAATTAGAATGTGATGCACTTTTTCCGTGTGCTTTGGAAAATCAGATCGACACCCATAATGCAGAACGAATTAAAGCTAAAATTATTTGCGAAGGCGCCAATGGACCTGTGACAAATACGGCTACTAAAATCCTGACTCAACGAGGAATTTTTATCGCGCCTGACGTTGTTGCCAACGGTGGCGGTGTGATCGTTTCTTACTTCGAATGGGTTCAAGATATTATGTCTTTCTTCTGGGACGAAGACGAAATTAATGGTCGATTAAAATCAATCATCACAAAAGCCTTCGAAACAGTTTATCGATTTCACACTGAAAAAAATGTCGACATGAGACTCGCTGCTATGGCGTGTTCGGTTCAACGTCTTGAAAAAGCGATGCTCCTTCGAGGACTCTATCCTCGATGATTCGTCCTTGGCTTTGGCTGCCAGCTAAAATTTCTCACACCTTAAGTGGTGCTGGGGTTGAAGCGGCAGCTCTTTTGGCAAGCAAATCCAAAAGTAATGAAACCTATGAATGGAAATCCTTTAATTGGAAGGGTTTGCATTTTCGTAATCGATTTGGCACAGCTGGTGGATTAGACAAAAATGCAGAACATATTCGGGCCTGGCAAAAATTAGGCGCGGGTTTTATTGAAATTGGAACTGTGACACCGAAACCTCAAGTCGGAAATCCCGGAACTGTCATTGAACGAAATATCAAACAATTGGCTCTATGGAACAAAATGGGTTTTCCATCAAA
>JANPPO010000322.1:0-2194 GCA_031428555.1 Bdellovibrionales bacterium
GTGGAACCGAGTTTCCAATGGGGGTTTGTGATTTACCTAATCAATTATTTTCGAGAATTCTTTCGAAATATTTTGTTGGACTATGTTTTGCATTATTAACGAAACAATAACCAATTATTGTTTGGGTGCAGGCTTCATGAATAAAGATTCTTTAATTAAATTATATACCGATTTCGCAGATGCCATTCCGCAGATCATCTGGATTTTGAACCGTTCAGGTTACTTAGTGGCCGCGAATTCGAAGTGGAATGAATACACTGGCAACTCGGGAAATAAATCAGATTTAGAATCTTTTGTGCACCCCAATGACCTTCGCTATTTTTCTGAAATGTTCTTAAATAAAGAGCCAGGTGGCACGCCATTTCACATAAAAATACGTATTAAAGGTTCAGGAAGTGATTCGTTCGAATCCTTTTCAGCCGCTATAAGTCCGATTCATGAGGCACTGGGCGGGGAATATTGGGTCGGAGTCTTAAGTGAAAGCAAGTCCAATCTAAACGAATTAGAATTTAAACTACGGTCGATGGCAGAAGATCTTGTGTTAGCCAAAAAAGACTTTGAAATGGCAGATCAGATGAAAAATTTTTTCACTGCAAATATGAGCCATGAAATCCGGACACCGCTTGGAGCAATTTTGGGCTTCGCTGAACTTTTGCATGACGAGAAGATAACTTTAGAAGAGCGCCATATGTTTTTAAGTAAAATTAAAACTAATGGAACTCAGTTAACTAAAATAATTGATGAGATATTGGATTTTTCGAATATTGAGTCAGGCACAATCGATATTGAATTCTCCAATTTTAAGTTGTGGCAATTCTTGAATGAAGTGAAACTATACTTAGAAGCCAAGGCTCGCGAAAAAAATATCATTATTAAATTTGATTTTGATCCTGGATTACCTGAAATAATTAATACGGATTCCAGAAGGCTCAGGCAGATCCTGATTAATATAATTAGCAATGCCATTCGGTTCACAGATCACGGTCTCATCAAAGTCACTGTTGCCAGTCTCAAAAAAGATACCGATATAAGTGCGCAAAATAATCAGGCCGTGCTTTCTATCTGCGTTTCTGATTCAGGTCTAGGAATTAAAAAAGAGCAACAGGGCAACTTGTTTTCTCCTTTTTATCAAGGGGACAGCTCGACGACTCGGAAATACGGCGGAACTGGTCTCGGGCTGGCAATTTCGCGTAAACTGGCGCGTTCATTGGGTGGTGATATCGTTTTAGTAAAATCAGAAATAGGGCAAGGTAGCACCTTTGAAGTTCTTGTTAAAGTCGGAGTTGTGGATCACGCTTATGCGGGCGGTAGGGACTTTCCTCATTTGTTGAAAAATGAAACTCAAGTAGATCCATTTAAAAATTTAGAAATTTTAGTTGTCGATGATTCGCCAGATAATCAGCTTTTGCTCAAGCGGCTTTTGAGTAGATGCGGTGCTCACGTGCAGTTTGCGGATAATGGTCTACAATGTATAAAACAGGCAAAAGACCACGATTACGATTTAATTCTGATGGATATTCAGATGCCTGTCATGGACGGTCTTGAAGCTACTAGAAAGCTTAGAAACAGCGGCTATAAAAAACCAATCGTTGCAATCACAGCCCATGCGATGAAGATCGATATGGAGCAGTCGATGAAGTCAGGTTGTGATTATCATCTGACTAAGCCCATTGATAGACAATCTCTGTTAAGCACCATTTATCATTTAGCGCGTAAAACTAATAAGACGGGTACCGAGACTCAGAACGAAAAATTACAAATTTGAGTTTTCAGTATTAGCTTTTTGAGTGCTTTAAGGCTTCCAAAGGTAGAGTCATTGTTCAGCTATCGAAAGTATCAGCCGGCGCTCTAGGCCGATACACACCAAAAGTTTTAATGGCTTTCCTTGAGTTATGGACTCGGCAGAGAAGCTGAAGATTTGATACCTCATCGGTTCCTCCAAGAGCCACAGATTTTCGGTGGTCTATTTCAAGTGCGAACCTGGATGAACATTTAATGTTTAGCTTCTCGTCCTGGTACTCACAGCAACCTTGTGCTCTTTGCCAGACCAACTTCTGCGTTGAAGTCTTGATTGCTTTTCTGACGGGCTTTTTCGGAGTTGCTTCAACCTTTGTCGAAGGCGGCAGTGGCGCGTTAGCTTTCGATTTCGGCACCAGTCCTAACTTCTTCTTTTTATGTTGAACCGCTTTGCTTA
>JANPPO010000323.1:0-8387 GCA_031428555.1 Bdellovibrionales bacterium
ATTTCTTCCTGAATTTTATTCGAAAGAGCTTTCGCTTTTTCGGAATCAAAAGGAAGTCTAAGCTGGAAGAATGCATCTTGCAGACCCATAATTCCAAGTCCTACGGGTCTCCACTTCATATTAGAAGTTTCAGCAGAATCAATCGGGTAGAAGTTAATATCAACAACGCGGTCTAAGTATTTAACTGCTGTGCGAACTGTGCGTGCAAGCTTTTCGAAATCAAAGTCGCTATTTGTAATATGTCGACCTAAGTTAACCGAACCTAAGTTACAAACTGCAGTTTCCTTGTCGTTTGTAACTTCTAAGATTTCAGTGCAAAGGTTTGATAAGTGAATCACGTTTTTAGGATCGCCAGTTTGGTTCGACTTCACGTTCGACGCATCTTTAAATGTCATCCAACCATTACCAGTCTGAGCCAAAGTCTTCATCATACGAGAATAAAGATCACGAGCAGAAACTTGCTTCACATACATTTTTTCAGATTCAGCTTTTACAAACGCCTTTTCGAATTCTTCACCGTAAAGATCAACAAATTCAGGCACTCGGCGAGGGTCAAATAAAGACCACATCTGGTCTGATTCAACACGCTTCATGAAAAGATCAGGAACCCAGTTTGCTAAATTGATATTGTGAGTGCGCTTAGCTTCATCACCTGTGTTGTCGCGAAGTTCTAGGAATTCTTCGATATCAGCGTGCCAAGTTTCTAAATAGATACAAGCCGCACCTTTTCGTTTACCACCTTGGTTCACAGCCGCAACAGACGAATCCAAAGTCTTAAGCCAAGGAATAATTCCGTTTGAGTGACCGTTTGTTCCTTTAATTAATGAACCACGAGAACGAACACGTGAATAAGCAACGCCGATACCACCTGCGAACTTAGATAAAAGGGCAATGTCAGTGTACTTATCATAAATCGCTTTGAGATCATCGATCGGTGAATCAAGTAAATAACAAGAGCTCATCTGAGGACGAAGAGTTCCAGAGTTAAATAAGGTCGGCGTCGAAGGCATATAATCGTGAGAAGAGATCAAACGGTAAAATTCGATAGCTTCTTCTACTTGAGTCGCAAGACCACAAGCTACACGCATGAAAAAATATTGAGGTGTTTCAAAAACCTGACGTGATGTCGGGTTCTTTAAAAGATAACGATCATATATAGTGCGAAGTCCGAAATATTCGAAACGATCTGTACGGTAAGGCTCAATCGCAGCGCAAAGGGCCGCTTTGTGAGTTTGCACAAAATTGTAAACTGACTCGCTTAAGAGCCCGTTTTTGTAACCATAAGTCACAGAATCAGCGAAAGAGCCGATTTTTTGGCTTCGAACTTCTTCATCAACGTAAGTTGCAAGAAGGCGGGCAGCCAATTTTGAGTATTCTGGTTCTTCGCCGATAAGCAAAGATGCAGTTTGAATACATAAATTATCTAATTCCTTTGTCGTAGCACCATCGTACAGCCCCGAAATCGCCTTCGTAGCGACTCTTAACGGGTCGACCATGCGCAAACCCTGACAAAGATGAGTCACACGCTCGACAATCTTTGTAACGTCCACATTCTCTAATGAACCGTCACGTTTACGAACGCGCATTGTGTGCGCTTGATTGTTCATGTCCGGTGAAAGATTTGTTCCATACACGGTACCGTTTGAAGTCGTGTGGTTTGAAGTCAAAAATCCATTTTCGATGTTGCTCATCGACTAACCCCTCTGTCTAAAATTCGGCCTAAAAGTTCAGCCTAAAAGTTCTAGGCCCGGCACATTACGGTTCCAATCCTTCCCCACGAAGAACGGGAACAAATTTCTTCCACGACTTGATTGGACTGTCGAGCTTTAAAAAATTCAGACAATTTCTGTCTGGATTTCTCGATGATCCGCGCAAATCTTAAAAGTTCTAACTTTGTTTTTATGTCATATGAGAAGTGGCATTCTGCCGACGAAAGTCTAGTTCAATACCAGTGCTTCCTGCTCTCGAGAATTGTGTAACAATCCTTAAGAATCCCTTTTTGGTCCTCCCTGATCTGCACTTCCGCGCTATATCTAGTGGTCCTCTACGGGGGCCTTGTCCATAAGGCCGATTCATCTCTTGTTTCAAGAATGATCATAATTTTTCTCTAAATCAATAGTGAATCTTCAAACTGGACCCTTTTTTTTCACATATTTTTTCGCCGCTGCTTATCATTTAAGCAAAGTATTTCGCTCGCTTGACAATACTTAAATGGAATTTATTTAAGCAACTCCGCCTTCAAAACAGGCATAGCTACGCTGTGAAATAAATCAAATGTCAGACGGCAAATGGGAGTTCTCAATCTCTCCAGAGAAGGTTAGAGTTCTGTATCTTGATATAAGATATTTTAAGTTTCTTACATTTATGAAAGTTAGATTGAAAGCTTGCCTTGGTAGCTTTGATGTTGATGAAGCCAATCAACTAGATACTGGTGGGTTCCCATTTTATTTCCAGTCCAGAGCGGCGCAATCAACTCTTGCCGGCGTGAAGCATGTGCCGCTAGTCGGTGAATATGAATTCGAGGTGACAGGTGTTCCAAGAAAACCTGCAGACGTTTTGCGTAGTCGTCTTTTTCAATTGGTGCGAATTCTCCTCTAGCAAAAAGAATTTCAAGGCCCGTTTCTTTCAAGACGTGAACATTGTGAAGTTTAATATTTGTAATCGGCAAATCATTGCAAAGTTTTGCAGTTTCAACCATTTGTTGATCCGTTTCGCCTGGCCAACCAAACATCAAATGAATGCCTAAATCGACAGCCGTTTTCTTCGAAATTTGCTCGATGGCTTTGAGCGATTGCGCCCGGTCGTGACCACGCTTCATAAAGACCAGTTGATCATCATAAAAACTTTGAACGCCCAGCTCGACAGCGACAAAAGTTTTTTGGTGATACTCATTCCAGAGATCCAAAACAGCAGGGGAAAGGCAATCCGGCCGAGTGCCGACGACAAAACCCCTGACCCCGTCAAAACTTAAGGCTGCATCGAAGTTTTCTCTTAAGGATTTTATTTTCGTAAACGTATTTGTATAAGCTTGAAAATAGACCAAAAATTCTTCGGCCTTAAATTTCTTCTGAATGTGATCTTTATATTTTTGAATCTGCTCGAGCAAAGGAAGATCAAAAGCTTCGGACCTAGCTGCAGATCCCCAAACATCACAGAAAATGCAAGTTTCCATCCCTTTTAGACCTTCACGGTTCGGGCAGGTTTCAACCACTGCAACAGGAATCTTATAAACCTTGCGGCCAAAAAGTTTCTTGTAATGAGCGGAAATCGGGTTAAAAGGAAGGCCTAACCAGTCAGTCTTCATAAGCACTCTGATTTGCCTAAGGAACCCAATGGATGTCAATGAAACCCCCAAAGAAAATCCAGCAGAAAACGTGATACTGCAGGAAATCGGTTTCGAAATTGAAATAACGAAAGATGACTCTCCAACACTTCGCCTGATTAAGCCTCCAGTTGGTGCAGACGTTAGCATTCATCCAGGTGGTGAATCTATGCATCACACCGGTGGCGCCCTGTCAGAGACCTGTCTGATCTATGGTCAGGCCTTTCAATACGGATTTGAAAAGCACCCAAATCCAAAAATGGTTTCACTTGGACTGGGGCTCGGTTACGTAGAGGTTCTAGCATGCGCCTATTCTATGTTACATAATTCTTCTGCATTCGAAATTTATTCTTACGAAAGCATCCCCGGTTTAAGAAAATTGTTCGAAGATTTTTATTTAAAGGATACGAAATCCGAAACCTATGAGTGGATATTAAGTGAGATCGCAAAAAAATATCAGCTCTCAAAAGAAAAACTTCGAACACAGGTCAAAACAGCGCTTATTGAAAATCGGCTCAAATTACTAGGAAATTTTCTTGAAGAATTACCGAACTTAAAATCTTTTGATGTTTTCTGCTACGATGCCTATAGCAGAAAAACTAGTCCCGAACTCTGGGATGAAGTGCTGATGACAAAAACTTTTTTGTTAGGCTCAGACACTAGTTGTATTAGTTCTTATGCAAGCAACGCGGTTTTAAAGAAAGCCTTAAGCCAAGCCGGTTTTCAATTCGAAGTTTTAGAGGGCTTCCAGGGAAAAAGAAACCGCACTTGGGCTTACCGTGCTTAAGCTTAAGGACTCGTTGCCCACCAGGTCGCAGGCCAACTGATATCGGAAATTTTTTTCTGAGCATGGCGATTAGCATGAAAGCAATCGATGGCGGCATCAGTAGGTTGGGGAGTGTAGTCTTCAATATCATGTGCAAGACGAATTCGGTCCCCGTGTTTTTCTCTGAAATTGGCGACTTCTTCTTTGATTGCATGATTAAAGTCTAACAAGCGATGATTAAAAACTTCGCGTGCTCTTCTTGAATCTGTCTGGGTCAAAGTCCGACAAAGAGGAATTGTTTTCCAAACATTTTTGCAAGTGCCAAAACCAGGAATTGGAAAATGTCGACTATTACCCAAATTCTTTGGAACCGTATCCAGCCGCGCAAGCGGTAAAACAAGGACTCGGGTTTGATTACTTTCGGACATCAAAAGTTCGAGACTTCGATGAATATTTTCTCTAAAAGCATGAACCTCTGTCATTTGGTTCAAAGAAAAACCGCAAAGATCATTGTGACCGACTAATAAAGTTACGTAATCAGGTAATCGCTGATTCAGTTTCTTTTCCGACCAACGAATCAAAGATGGAATCTGTTCTTTCCATATATTTTCTGACTTTGCAGACGCTTGCGAAAAATTTCGAACCTCCATTTGCGGGTTCATTCTTTTAAGGATTTTATAATGCGAATTCAATTCCGATCCGGTACTCCAGGAAAACTGCCTGAAGGAAAGTGCTTCTTTATCAAGAGTCAAAAGCATCTTAAGAGAAGAATACATAATCTGCAGGTGAGCCAATGGCGTGAAGATATCTTGTCTTGCGTATTTTGCCAGTAAACCAGCGCTCATGCTATCGCCTAATGCCGCCATTGACTCGGGTGGTTTTGCTGAAATTTCATCGGAAGAAGTAAGTTCTAAATTTGTGGCTAACGATAGCGTCGGGACAAACATCAAACAGCAGATAATAAGAGATAAAAGTAGACGATGAATCATGAACTGTGGTCATTAGATTGATAGGTCGGCTGCGACAACAAAATACTCGCCAATTTGTCAAATATTCTCAAAGCAGGATTACTTCAAAAATTTCTTTGTATACGCAATAACTATTGATTGAGATTCCTGCGGTAAGTTCGAAAATCTCAAGCCCCAAGCGCTATCGTCTTGTTGGTACAAAGCTTCGCAGCTGCAATTAATATAAGTCGGCAACTGCGGGCTTTCGATAACGCCTTTTAAAATGTCACCTACAACAACATTTTGAGCTTCTAATATTGAAATTCCTCCTTCGCTTATGCTTGAAATCAAAGCTTCATAGCGGGCGCCATCTTTGTCATATTTAAAAAATCCTGAAATGGGAACTCGCTCATGAAGTCTTCGACTGATGCCTACTTCTTCAACAATTGTTGGGTAATCAAAGATCGGCTTCCAAGTGGCTTCGGATTCTTGATAAAGTAAACATTGGCCTGCGTTCGGGTGCGCTTTTAACACTTGTATTAATTGATCATAGATAAAAGGACCCGCTTCGAATTCGCCCTGCTTGATTCGCCATTGAGGAGTCATATCCGTTTGCAGACTTGCCAGAATTCCTTGCAAATCCGTCATGGTTTTTTCCCACTCATCCGGTTTGATCCATTCACTTAAGCCCTGGCCCCACACCAAACCCGCTGCGTGCTTTTTTGACAGATCCTTAATTTCGGTTTCAACGAAAGGACCTTGAACTTCATTCTCAACTAGGAAAAACCATTTTTTAGTTACAGCCATCGACTGTCATTTTGCGAGCAAGTGTTGGCTCTCGACAAGTGTTCTCAAATTAAAGGCGCTGCGTTAGGGTTTACCCTCAAGGGGTGACTGTGTGTTCAGTTGTCCCTAGTATTATTCGTACATGGCAGACACTTCCAATTCATCTTCACAAGCCGGTTCAGCTGGTGCTGTAGATTCCACTCAAACTAACGGTCACCAAAAAGATAGATTCTTACTGTTAGCCTTAGGTGCATTGGGGGTTGTGTTTGGAGATATCGGAACGAGTCCATTGTACGCATTCAGAGAATGCTTTATTAATGAAGCCGGAATTATTTTAAGCCCGGATAATATTTTAGGCGTCTTATCGCTGATTACTTGGACTATCACTTTAGTTGTTTCAATCAAGTACATGGTTTTCGTTATGCGCGCAGATAACAAAGGCGAAGGCGGCATTTTATCGCTGATGGCATTAGCGATGAGGGCATCTCAAGCTGATGCTGAACGGAAATCAAAAAGAAAACTCTTCTTATTGGTCGTTGGCGTATTCGGAGCCGCTCTCCTTTACGGTGATGGAATTATTACGCCTGCAATTTCAGTTTTGTCCGCAGTCGAAGGTCTTAAATACGTAACTCCAATGTTTGAGTCCTATGTGATTCCAATCACGATTTTTATTATGAATGCCCTGTTTCTCGTACAACGTTTGGGAACGGGTCGTATCGGAAAAGTTTTTGGTCCACTTATTCTAATTTGGTTTATCGTATTAGGCGTTTTAGGGATCCGCGGAATTATGATGGCTCCAGAAGTTTGGCAAGCCATCGATCCAAGGTATGCCATCAACTTTATGATTGAAAATGGTTTTCACGCACTCGTCGTAATAGGTGCCGTATTCCTGGTGGTCACGGGGGGCGAAGCCCTTTATGCGGACATGGGTCACTTCGGAAGAAAACCGATTCGCTTTGCTTGGTACACAGTTGCGATGCCGGGACTTTTATTAAACTATTTTGGTCAAGGCGCACTTGTCATGACGGATCCTGAAGCCATCACAAATCCGTTTTACATGTTGGCTCCCAAGTGGGCGCTGATTCCGTTGGTTATTTTGAGTACCTTTGCTACGATTACTGCAGCACAAGCGTTGATATCGGGTGCCTTCTCGATTACTCGTCAGGCGATTCAGTTAGGACTTTGTCCGCGACTCACCATCATTCACACTTCAAGCAGAGAAGAAGGGCAAATCTATGTGCCTTTTGTGAACTGGAGTTTGTTCGTCGGAGTCATCTGGCTTGTTTTAACTTTTAAGAGTTCTAGCCAAATCGCCTCTGCTTACGGCATTGCGGTCACGGGAACGATGGTCATCACAACGATACTCGCGATTTTTGTGGCTCGAAAAAAATGGGCGTGGTCTCCGCTCAAAGTGGGACTTATCTTTGTTCCGTTTCTATTTATTGATGTCGGTTTTCTATTCGCGAATTTGATGAAGATTCATAATGGCGGCTGGGTACCACTCGTTGTGGGCGGAATAATTTTTACTCTTATGACCACATGGCAAAAGGGTAGAAAAATTCTTTATTCGAAATTAAAAGAGCGTTCCGTCAGCATCGAAGATTTTTGCCAACTGTTACTGAGGCAACCTCCAATCAGAATTTCTGGAACAGCGGTTTATATGGCAGGTGACCCTTGGGGTGTGCCAGTCCCGTTACTTCATAATTTGAAGCACAATAAAGTGCTCCACGAACGAATCGCAATTTTAACGATTCAAACAAAAGGTGTCCCTTCAGTTCCCAAAGAAAGCCGCGTCGAAGTTCAAGAGATTATTCCTAATTTCTTCCGGGTTATCGTTTCTTATGGATTTATGGAAACTCCAAAAATGAAACATATCTTAGATGCTTGCAGACAGCAGGATTTGCACTTTAAAGTTTTCGAAACGACATTTGTATTAGGACGAGAAACGATTTTGCCAAGCCCTAAACCAAGCATGCCGCTTTGGCAGGAAAAGATTTTCGCTCTTATGTCCAGAAACGCACAAAGACCGACGGCCTTTTTTAGAATTCCACCCAATCAAGTGATTGAAGTGGGAATCCAAATCGAAATTTAAGTTTTACTTTAAAAAATAAACAGAAAAAACTAACTGATCAAATACAGTGATCAGGCGCCGTATAATTTTTTGATTTGTTCTTTTGCGTTCATGCCGTCTTCAAAGCCCATTTCAATAAGCTCTGTCGTGAATTCTTTTTCGAATAGCAAATAGGAAACAATTTCCGAAGCTTCTTCAATCGTCCCTAAGTTTTTAAGCAAAAAGCGAATCAGCTTCGGTAGGTGTTTGCTTTTTTTCGCAGCGACTTGCCCGATGTCTCTTGACGGAGATATCCAGACGAAATCAACGGCCTTGTAAGGCACTGTCGAATTTTTTTCCCGTGGAACCCATTTGACCATCTCATTTACTTTTTTCATACGCTCAACATCAAGATCAACGCCGTCGAGTAAGATTGAATTCAATAAAACGTTTAATACTCGGCCGGTGCTGGGTGGTTTTTTATCCAACAGCACTTGGTGATCATAAGCAGACGGA
>JANPPO010000324.1:0-3755 GCA_031428555.1 Bdellovibrionales bacterium
GGTCCGTTAGCGGCTGCGTCTACTAATGCGTCCATTGCTCGCATTGGAGCATCGGGCTCGTTGCAATAAAGTAGAATATCATTACCTGCTTTTAATGCCTGAATTGCAATTTCTTCGGTAGTAAATTTATTTGTAAGTGCCTTCATTCCGAGATCATCAGTAATAACTAGACCTCGATATCTGCAAATATCTTTGAGAACTTTTTGAATCATAATCTCGGATAAAGATGCCGGAAAATTTGGATCAATTTTTGGATACAAAATATGAGACATCATACAGAGTTCTACTCGCGATCTGAACGACTTTTTAAAAGGCTGAAGCTCGACGTCATCAAGACGCTTGAGATCTGAATCTTCAATAGGAAGTGCTTCATGGCTATCAAGCAAAGTATTGCCGTGACCTGGAAAATGCTTCACGCAAGCGATGACGTCAGCTTTCAGTAGTCCGCGAACCAAAGCAGAAGCGTGTTTCGCAACCATATTTGGATCAGAACTGACAGCACGGTCACCAATAACAATATTTTTTGGATTCGTAAAAACATCAATGCAAGGAGCGTAATCTAAATTAATTCCAACCGCGTTCAGTTCAGAACCTAAGCAGTAGCTAAATTGAAAAGATAAAGTAGAGTTATCAATATCACCAATTCTTTTGACCGGAGGCCACGTCGTAAACGGAGCTTTGAGACGGGCAACGCGGCCACCTTCCATATCAATACTAATAAAAAGTGGAGCTTTGTCAGCCATCTGATGGCGAAGAGACTGAATCTCGCTACAAAGTTCGTGAAGCTGTTTGGGATCTTGAATATTTCGCGCGAACAAAACGACGCCACCAATATTGTTTTCAATGATAAAGGATTTTTCCGCAGTCGTCAGCGCAAGGCCCGAAAGACCAATGATCATGTGCTGACCCAGAATAGCTTGAATCAAGAACCCTCCTTCTTTTTCGGAGGAGGAGTGGTCACAGGCACTGGGTTTTGTCCTTTGATCATAATGCCTTGGCCCGGAGCCACGCCTTGCTGTTTTCCAGCTGCTGCAGGAGTTGCTTGGTCAATTGATTTGAAATACTGAGTCACCACGTTTTTATCACCAACAGGAACAGAGCCAAAAATACTTTTTACCACTGATTCGGGTAAGCCAATCGTTCCAACCGCATCAGCCGCTTTGGGAACAAGTTCACTTGTAATGCGCGCGTCTTTAACTTCTGTAGCTAAAGCTTCGCCTTTGTCATTTACGAAACTAATAAATTTATTTTTCTTAAAAGTGTTTTCAACTTTGAAAGAAGTAAAGCCTTTATACTTTTCTTCCTTTAGAACTTGGGCTTTTCCAGACTCAATCGTGCCATCTTCTTCAGCAATCGCAGAGTAATCGTAATTAGAACTTGTCTGAATTCCAGTCGGAGAACGCAACATCGTATAAACCAAGAATGTGCTCAGGAAGGTTCCCGGTTTAATGTCATTCTTGATCGAGATGTCTTTTTTGCCAGTTTCTTTCACGGTCGCCGACATTTTTCCCTTGGTAAATTTAGCATCAATCGTTTTTGACTGCTTTCCGCCCATCAAAGAAGTGTACTTGTAAGAAACAGGATTTAACGTTTCATCAGCCGTAGCTACAAGACTTTCCATCACTTCAGTTCCGCCAGTTGAAATTCGAGTCATCTGCTGAGAAGTGAACTTCTTTTCTTTCGCATCAAACTGGTAGCGAATCACAGAAAAACCAATGTGTTGATCACCTGATGTCACTTTGTAATAACCTTCGAACAAAGTATCCGCGCCAAACGCAAATGGAGTTAGAAAAAATAACAAAAAATTGAATAGTAGAATGAAAAGTAAGCTCTGGACCATAGTCTTGTTACACCGCTTTCTGTAGTTTATGATCTCGTGACGTCAGAGCTACGTCAAAGTCTGACTGACAAAAGTCTTAATGCTGAAAGAACACGAAGATTTTCTCAAATACTAAGAGCAGAATGAATAGGAATGAAGTTTAAGTTTCTAAGAAATAATCGGGGACAAGTCGCTATCTTCATAGCACTGATGTTTCAGGTTCTATTTTTATTTTTCGCAATGATCGTAAACGTTGGTTTACTTGTTCACCATAAAATTAATCTACAAAATTCCGTGGATATCGCAGCTTACTACGGAGCTTCGAAACAAGCTGAAGTATTGAACGCAATTTCGCACGTGAATTATCAGATCAGGCAGAGCTGGAAACTTTTGGTGTGGCGGCAGAAAGTTTTGGGGACTGCGGGGATAGATCAAGCAAACGCGGGATTTCCGTATGGAAAATTACTAAGTGGGCAAACTCCTCAAGAAAAATTAGCTGGGTTTGCAAACTCAACCGGTAGTAACATATTTGAACTACCTACTTTTTGTATTACTTATGCGCCACATGAAATTCGTGGAATGTCGAATACAAATGAAAATTCTTGCCGACGTATGAACGATGCGCAAGTTGTACCACTCCCTTCTGCTACGATTCTTTCTCTTCCATCATTTATTAGCTTTGGTTTTACAGTTGCGACCGCAATCACCCAGGCAGCCCAAAGTGCCTTTGACCGGTGCGCTGATATGGGGGCATTGAATTTTTTAATGGGTGGAAAGTTTATTTCGGCGCATTATCTCGATTCAGACGAGAGAGCGTTTCTTATAAACTACCTAGCAACTGGTTTGAGTGGTGAAGAAAATAATTTTTATGAATTATCTGGTGACGATGTGAAAAAAGGTTTAGAGAAAACTTTAAAAAAGAATCTAACCAGTGCAAATAGTTCTACTGTTGAATATGAAATTTATAATTCTCTTGGAGCAAGTTCTTGTAAAAATGCTACAACTCAGGGTAACAATGTTCCTCAATGGCTTTCTCCTGTAGAAATTTATCCTATTTGGCGCTATTTGGACTGCAACAATAATCAGACACCTGCTACCGGAGTCATTAGCACACAGTCGAAACAGCTGGTGAATACTCCGACAACTCTTCCGAGTCAGTTAAACCGAGCCGAGCCGCCACTGCGAGAAGGTGTTCAAAGAATCGCAACTAACTTACCGATCCGTTCAACCCTTATTGGCTTTGAAAAAGATCCTTGGTGTGTCCCTTATGTTGGGGTTAAAGCAAAAGCTAAACCAAAAATTCCTTTCATGCCACTTTCGGAAGTTGAAATAACAGCAGAAGCTTTCGCTAAACCTTTCGGTGGAAGAATTGGTCCCTGGTATGTGAAAGATTGGCCACAATCAGTTTCTTCAAGTAGCCGCAAAGCGTACAAAGCAAATGCACAACAGCCGAGTGATCAAATAGATCCAATTGGTGGCGTCAGAGTCAGCTCATTAAGTAATCTCACCAACATCGATGATAAAGCCTGGGCACCTAACATAGCTCGTTTCTTCGGAGACACGTTCGGCTTCGCATCAGAAAGAGTACTTGCGTATTTTCACCGCGCACTCCTTGATAGCACCAGATATACGGGACTGGCACCTTCGCCAAACTATCCATTTCCATTGTTACCAGCGGCACAAGACACAGGAATAAGCTTAAGATATTACCATGATATTTCTAGTAACTACACAACAGGCAACGACAATCCAAACTTTGATCAGATGACTTGGGATCGGGACGCCAACATGGCGCCCCGGCAAAGACTTTTAGAAATCGCAGCCATCGCACCTACAATATATGACTTAGCAAACTACTCGATTGATCCAGATTTTTATAACAACTATTTCGTTCCGATTCAAAATGGCCTCACGAAAAGACCCGGTTGGAAATCAG
>JANPPO010000325.1:0-5611 GCA_031428555.1 Bdellovibrionales bacterium
GTAAGGGAAAATGTGCAATCTCGATTTTTAAATGCGGCAACTGCCATTTTAACTTTGTGCGAGTCAACTTTTCCACTTACCAGGACTTCGGATGCAGGCTTTGAATCGATCAAACTATTTGATGTTTTCAGAATTTTTGCATGATCGACGGCGCGGGCTGCGTCTAATGCAACATCTTCAGCTTTTTCTTCGGATTTTTTACATTCGCTTAAGTATGAAATCGTATTGCCAGTTTTTTCGCTGATCCAAGCTTCATCGGCTGTGTTAGTCGAAAGTGAAACAAAGGGCGAATTTGGTTTTGTCACCAAAGCCTTCTCTGCTTTGGGAACCGAGCCGAACGGTAACTGAACGGAAACACAAGACGTCAACAAAACGACAATCGCTGCTTGCAAAGCAACGAGCGCGAACGTTGTTAAGTCCTGTATGAAGTGGTTTTTCATAGTCTACATATCGGAATTTCTAAAGTGATTCAGGAGACTTAAATAGCGAATTAGGACTAAAGCTTGTGTCAGTGTTTTGTCGGTCCAGTCAATTGTAAGTAGGAAAAAAACTCCCAGCCCGTACTAAAAAGAATTTCAGGCTGAAAAAAGCTTGGCATCACAAATGCTATATATTTTATCGAGGGGATCTGACTCAGATCTTATTCGAAACCTCTGTTCAAGGAGTGAACTTTGGTCCTGATTAGTTACATGATAAGTTTTCTTTTCTGTTTGGGTGCATTCGCAGCCGAATCTAATCCCGTTAAGGTCCAGGTCAGTTTCCAAAACGACACCGTTCACTTAGAAATGACGGGTCGTCAAACATGGAAATACGACATGAGCCGCAAAGATGCTGGACGCAATACTGAAGTCCAGTTGGAAGTTGAATCTCTTTCTGCGGATTCTGTATCAGCTCTTGAAAAGTTTAAAAGCCAACTGGTTAAATCTATTCAAGTAAAAAGAAACACAACACAAGGTAAAGATCTTATCACGTTTAAACTTTCTGATTCAGCGGTTGAGCACTTTGATTACCTGACAGACGAGCCTTCACGTTTAATCGTGGATTTTTATATGACTCCGGAAGCAACTGAAGCGCCTGCGAAAAAAGTCCAGTCGAAACCAAAAGAAGCGGCAGCACCAACTGCAAAGCGTGAAATCGCAAGTGAAGTCGTTCAAATTGCAAACAACGGTCCACTTAATGTGGATAATAATGTGGCTAACTACGGACTGTTTGATGGAGCCGATCCAGAGTTTGAACGCTTCGTGATGAAAGATTACGAGATCAAAGAAGACTCGATAGTTAAAAATAAAGATCGTTTCTACATTCCGTACCCATGGCTTATTAGACAACCTAAAAAATGGAACGAGGTTGTTGAAAGCGGATTCGTGTACAATATCCAGCCAAATACGACTGAAGAAAATAAACAGATGCGACTTTTAGAAAGATTATTCGAAAAAAATCGTAATCACGTTTTTCTTCAAACTAAAGAGTGGTTTAAGGAAAAGTATCCAGCTTCTCAGTACAACGAAATGATTGATTTTATGACGGCAGACGTTCGTTGGAAGATCTATCAAGAAGGCATGAAGCCTGAAGATTTTGATATAGCTCTTCAAGCTTACAAAAATGCAGTACAAAATAATCCAGGCAGTAAAATGAGCGAAAAGATTTCGCTTTTGATTCCGATTAAGCTTTTTGAAAAGGGCGATTATTTATCAAGTCTTCGTTTCTTTAATCAGCATATAGAAAATAAAGACATTAAAAGATCTAGCCAGCTTTCAAATGATTTAGCTCAATTAGGTGTGGCTTTAAGTTTCATGCACCTTAAAAGATATGATGAAGCAGAAGAGTTATTAAAGAAGATAGAAAAGTCGACTCAGTATGATGAAATTAAGCATGAAGCTGCGTACCGATTAGGTGACGTTGACGTTTTTTCTAAGAAATTTGCAAAAGCAGTAGAAAATTATACTTCTGCGCAAAAGAAATATCCAAGTGCCCAGGCAGCTTTTCCAAGTTCTTACTTTAATAAGTCAGAAGCTGAATTTTGGCTTGGAAATTATAAAAAATCTTTAGAAGATTTTAGAGGCTATATCAAACGTTTCCCGTCTGATAGCCATGCACCATTAGCGCTAACGCGAATTGGTGAAAACATGGAGATTCTAGGTGCAGATAAGTCCCGAACGATGGGTGCATATTTGGAAGCTTACTTTCGTTTCGGTGAAACTCCAAATGCGGTGATTGCAAGGATCAGAATGACTGCGGCCCGGATGAAAGCAATGAAACCAAAAGAAGTTGAGATTGCAACTCAGCAGATTCTTTCATTATCAAAGAAAGTAAATCTTCCAGACGTTGAAAAGCTTGCAACGATTCTAATTTCAGAAGGATTCACTGAACGCGGCGATTTTAACCGTGCAACTCAGCTGCTGGTTGATTTTTATCAAAAGAATCCAACGATGAGTGACGCGCAACAATTTACGAAGCGAATTACGTCAAATATTAACGAAAGAATCAAAGAAGCTGTCGAAAAGGGTGATTTCATCAGATCACTTAAAACTCATCAGGAATTTTCTGACAGCTGGCTGAAAGCATCGGACCGTCTTGATACTCGATTTTTCATCGGAAGATCTTACGAAATGGCCGGAGTTCCAAAAGAAGCAGAAAAGTATTATAAAGAAATCTTGAATCGCCTTCAAAGTATTGAAGGAACTTCAGTTGAAAAAGAAACTAGAATCGTTGAGCACCTTCCTTCAAAAGAACAACTTTATTTGCGATTGGCTCAGTCGCAGGCAAAGCAGTCTAAGCTTCAAGAGTCTTATGACTCGTTAAAACAGATCAGAAATGCTGATTCAATGAATGGTGATGAGCAAATCGAAAGAGTTGTTCTATCGGCTGATTTGTTAACTGAAAAAGAACAGTTTGATTCGGCTAAGCGCTTTGTCATGGAACTTTTAAAAACATGGAAGGGTGAGCCGGATAAAATGGTTATCCCTTATATGAAGTTGGCCGAGATCGAAGCAAAATCAAATCAGCCGCAGAATGCACTTTCATCGTTAAAACGCATTGACGATCTCATGACAGATTCTAAGAGTGACCAGCTAGAAGTTCTTTTTAAGTCTTTAGAAAAGCGAATTGAGATCGCAGAAAAGATGAAGAACCAGCCGGAATTGGTGACGGCAACTCAAAGAATGTTAGAGCTATTCGAAGAGACAAAACCAATCGCTTCAATTCGCTATAAGCTTGGTGAGATTTATTATAATCAGGGAAAAATTAAGAAAGCAGAGCAAGCTTGGACTGGATTCAAAGGGGCTCAGGCTGACTTCTGGGGCAATTTAGCTAAGGAACAAATGAAGAATTTGAGCTGGCGCGATGATTACAAAAAATATATCCAACGAATTCCAGCTATGAGTAAAGAGGAGCAAAAATAATGGATGTTTTAGAATTTGCTTTCGAATCTGAATGTTTAAAAAGCCTTCAATCCGAAGTTCGCTCGTTAAGTTCAGTTCAGAGTTCTGTTTTGATCATTGGAGATTCAGGCACTGGTAAATCAACCTGGTCACATGCGGTATGCAGAGCTGATGGTGTTGCACAAGTTATTGAAAGCCATGAAGCTCCGAAGTCTTTTAAAGGCTGGAAAGATATCAGTCAAAACTGGGACAAGAACCCAGTTATTTTAGAAGACGTCGATAAGTGGAATGATTTAACTCAAAGTAGCTTTATGCAATTTGTAAAAGAACAGCGTCGCCAAATAAAAAAATTAGTGGCAACGACTTCGACAAGAATTGTTGGAAAAGTACGCGAAGGTCATTTCAGATCAGATGTTTACTACGCACTAGCAGTTCGAAAAATTGAATTACCCAAACTCAATGAGTGCGGATGCGATTTTGATAAAGTTGTTGGATTTTGGACTGAAGTAAATGGCCTCATGTCAGGTGTAGCAAAAGTTGAAGTATCAGCAGGTGCTCTTCAAAAACTGAAAAGTCATCGCTGGCAGGGGAACTTTACAGAACTTGTTAATGTGTTAGAGCGTGGCATTTCGATGTCACAAGGTTCTATCACTGAACAGCACATTCAATTTGATGAATGGAGCCACGACTATTCTGAGGTCGAAGCGGGTTTAACATTAGCTGAAGTTGAAAAGAAATTAATTATGCAGACATTAAATTTAACTGCTCAAAATAAGTCTCAGGCAGCTCGAATGCTGGGGATTAGCATCCGCACCTTGAGAAACAAGTTAAATGAATATCGGCAGGAGGTTGCTCATGAGCTTTTTTGATAAAACGATGAATGGTTTGCAAACCGCGCTTTCTATGCGGCAAATCAAACAGAATGTGACAACTGCGAATATTGCGAATGCAGAGACGCCTGGCTATCAAGCAAAAAAAGTGGATTTTGAGAATGCTCTTGAACGCGCCCTAGACTTAGACGGTTTAAGAGGCATGAGTACTTCAAATGATGAACATATGACGGTTGGTGGCCACTCGGCCCGAGTGAAACCTGAAATATATAATAATCCTGAGGGTGCTGTTAGTAACGACGGCAACACGGTTGATTTAGAAAACGAAATGGCTGCACTTTCAGAAAACGCAATTATGTACAAAGCGGCGCTACAATTAATTAATAAAAAATTAGCAGCATTAAAATATGCAGCTTCAGAAGGTCGGTAGGAGTAAACAATGGCTGATTTTATTACAGGCATGAGAATTTCTAGTTCCGGTATGGCTGCTCAGAGACAGCGCCTGAACACGATCTCTTCTAACATCGCAAATATTAATACAACTCAAACTCCTGAAGGTGGTCCGTACCGCCGTAAGGACGTGGTTTTCGAGGCAATGCCTGATGCCAGAAATTTCGGTGAAATATTTTCATCAGCCGATCCTAAAGGCCAGATGCACAGAGTTCAGGTGACGGATATTATCTCTGACAAGCGTGCGCCATTAATGAAGCATGAGCCTAATCACCCAGACGCTAATCC
Source organism: Bdellovibrionales bacterium (assembly GCA_031428555.1). Lineage (GTDB taxonomy): Bacteria > Bdellovibrionota > Bdellovibrionia > Bdellovibrionales > Bdellovibrionaceae. The sequence goes on from JANPPO010000325.1 coordinate 4,949, forward strand.
AGACGGTTTTGTGGCGTATCCGAACGTCAATTTGATGGAAGAAATGACCAATATGATACAAGCGTCCCGCGCTTACGAGGCTAACGTCTCGGCGATGCAAGCCAGTAAGGATATGGCATTGAGCGCTCTCGATATAGGACGTTAGAACCGTTTTGTAACTGGATTTTGGAACTGAGAGTATTTTGACGCTATAATAATCTTAAGCAGTGCGCGGCCGGCTAGGCTTTAAGTTCTGCTTTTAACTGAGGTGAATCCATGGACGGTTTTACTATCTCGAACGCAAATAGATTTCTTGAATCAGGAAATCTGAATTTGAATAAAGCGTCTCAAGCTGAGACGGCTCCCGTTTCGTCGAACTCATCTGTCTCTGGTGATAAGAGCTTTGCTGACACATTGAAAAATGCAATCAGCGAAGTAAATCAAATGCAGCAAGTATCAAATAAAAAAATGCAAGAGTTAGCAGTTGGTAAAACTGATAACGTTGCTGACGTTATGATTACGGCAGAAAAAGCTGACATCGCCATGCGCGTGATGGTGCAAGTTCGAAATAAAGTGATCGATGCGTACAACGAAATTATGAGAATGCAAGTTTGAGGTGTTAATTGGATAAAATTTTTGGTGGTTTGATTCTACAATTTCGTGAATTCTTTAAGAACTTAGGGC
>JANPPO010000326.1:0-2215 GCA_031428555.1 Bdellovibrionales bacterium
TCGCTTTACGGATGCCGCAGTCCTTGTCGGGTGGGCAAGCTCAAAGAATTGCGCTGGCAAGGGCTTTAGCGGATCAGCCGCAAATGCTTTTACTGGATGAGCCTTTTAGTGCACTTGATGAAAAGTTAAAAGTTCAACTACGGACGGAACTCAAATCGTTACAAAAAAAATTAGGGCTGACATTTTTATTTGTGACTCACGATCAGCAAGAAGCCTTACAAATGTCTGATCGAATTGCAATTTTTAATAACGGCCAGATCGAACAGATCGGAACGCCTGAAGATTTGTTTAATAGGCCTCTTACTTCTTTCGTCGCCGAATTTATCGGTCAGAAGAACAAAGTAATTTTAAGCGGAAGTGCGCCTACGTATTTAAACCCTGAAAAGCTATTTTTAACTTTAGATGGCGAAGTGAAGGGGCAGGGGACCGTTGAGCTCGCTACCATTGCAGGTCCGTATTATGAAATCCGCATTCAAGATAATGTCGGTCAAAATTGGATTTCATATATCGAAAATAGATTGGGATCGCGTATCAAGGCAGGCCAAAATATTCAATTTAGCTATAACAAAGCTGATTTGATTCTGGTCGCAGGAAATTCAAAGTGAAAGACAGGGCAGCGAAGCTCTATTTTTTAGCTCCGCTTTGGCTTTTTTTCTTTTTTGTTTTGCCCTTGTTTTACGTTTTAGTTTTGTCCTTCCTTTCGAAAGGGACCTACGGCGGAATTGAATGGTCGTTAAGCTTTCGAGCTTTTGAAAAAACTTTGAATATCCAATATGCCGAAATTCTTTTTAGAACCGTTTTTATGGCTTTATTTACAGCAACGATATGCACGATATTGGGCGCTCTGTGCGCATGGTATATCGCCAGTTCACGACCGAAATATCAAAGTTATATCTTACTACTCTTTCTCCTGCCTTTTTTGCTGAATTCACTGATTAGACTTTATGCTTTACAAAGTTTTGTGGGCGTCTCGGGTCCTATGCAGGGTTTCATTCGTTTTTTTAAAGTCGGCTATAGTTCTCTTATGTGGACGCATAATACTTTTATTATGTATTTGGGACTGATCTTAACTTATCTACCATTTGCCATTCTTCCACTTACGGCAGCTTTTGAAAAATGGGAGTCTCATTATTTGGAGGCCGCACAGGATTTAGGGGCCGGGTTTTTTCAAAGTTTTTTTCAAATTGTCTTACCCCTTTTGAAGCCCAACCTGGTGACCGCGTTCATCATTGTCTTCATTCCAACATTAGGGGAATACCTTGTTCCGGAAATTTTAGGTGGTTCAAAAAAGCTTTACTGGGGTCAGCTGATTGCAGAAGCTTACTTAAAATGGCGTGATTGGCCCGTAGGCTCTGTGTTTGGTTTGGTTCTTATTTTCATTATTCTCTTCCTCTTCTCGATTCAATTGCGAAAACGGGTCAAAGTATGAAAAACGCAATTTCGATCAGAAACATTTTTGTCTTTTTAATCCTCATTCTGTTCTATTTCCCACTTCTTTTTATGATGTCGAAAGCGTTTATCTCGCAAGATGAGATATCGCTGATTTGGTTCCGCGAGCTCTTTCAAGATCCAACATTTTGGGAAGCTTTGAAAAATAGCCTTGTGATTGCATCCTTATCGAGTGTCTTTTCTGTTTCGCTCGCGTTATTTGCGGTTTTGAGAAGAAGATCATCTGTGTTTTTTGATCAATTGATGTTGATGTCATTGTCCTTTCCAGAAATTGTACTTGCACTGTCCTCTTTATCCCTTTTTGTTCTCATGAAATGGCCATTGGGTTACACAACGATGATTATAGCGCATACGACTTTAACTCTTTCATTTGCGTACTTCATTCTGGATTTGCAGATGAAGAAACTAGATAACTCATTGATTGAAGCAGCCCAAGATTTAGGCGCATCGCCCAAAGTCATTCGAAACCGGATCCAACTGCCTTGGCTTAAAAATTCTATCTTAAGCAGCTTCTTTCTTTGCTTTATCTTAAGCTTCGATGATTTCTTACTTAGTTTTTTTGTTAGTGGAGTCGGTCAAGATACCTTGCCGATTAAACTTTTTTCGATGCTGAAGATTGGAATTTCTCCTAAAGTAAATGCGCTTAGTTTTTTAATTTTAAGTGTTTCATTTTTAGCCTTCATCGTGTTTTTCCCGTTCTTAAGAAATATTAGAAAGAAGTCCTATGGATAAAGCTCAAAAACAAAAGTGGTCATGGATTTTTTAT
>JANPPO010000327.1:0-2880 GCA_031428555.1 Bdellovibrionales bacterium
CTTTTAATCATGGTGACAGGCGTAGTTACAATTCCACTTGTTAGCTGGGCTCTTGGCCGCGACATGGGTGGAATTTCTGGTTTGTGCACTTATAGAAAGCGCTAATGGGTCAGTTCACGACTGAATCCGAACTACTAAATAAAATCCAAAAATTGCGAGTTGGGAAAAAAGTCGTTTTCACAAACGGCTGTTTTGATTTATTGCACGTCGGACATGTTCGTTATTTGCAGGCAGCTCGTAACTTAGGTGACATACTTGTTGTCGCCATAAATACCGATGCAGGCGTTAAAAAGTTAAAGGGGCCTACTCGCCCGGTTCAAACTGAAAATGATCGTGCCGAGATCCTCGCAGCTTTAGGAAGCGTTGATTTCACAATTCTATTCGGCGAAGAAACTCCGGAACGAATCATTCAATTAATTAAACCTGATATTTTGGCAAAAGGTGGCGACTGGAAGATCGAACAGATCGTCGGCGCTCCCTTCGTGCAATCCTATGGTGGTCAGGTATTTTCTCTTGAATTTATAGCGGGCAAATCAACGACTCGCCTTATCGAAAAATCGCAAAAAGCTTAAGCTGGCTTTAGCATGGCCGAATATTTTGGAATCGTTAAGACAAAGCGAGTATTAGGTGATTGATTATCAATTTCTATTTTCCCGCCGTGACCCTCAATAATCCCAGTTGAAATACTTAAGCCCAGGCCCGTTCCCTTACCAATTTCTTTGGTTGTAAAAAACGGTTGCATGATCTTTTCTTGAATTTCTTCAGGAATACCATTTCCACTGTCTGTTATTGAAATAAGAATATTTTTAGGAGTATCTATAGCTTCAACGCGGATCCATTTTTCTCGGTAACTTTGGATAGCATCGAATGCATTGTTCAAAAAATTTAATAGAACTTGAGAAATTTCTCCTGGTCTACATTCAAATTCAATATTACTTTCTGAAAAATACTGTAGCTTCACTCCGTTATTATTAAATTTTTCGCGGCATAAGCTAAAAGTATCTTCTACAATTCTATTGATTAGAACTGGTTGAACTGGGTCCTTGCTACCATCCCGAGCAAAAGTTCTTAAACCATTAACAATCTTTGAAATCCTAGTTACCGTTTTAACGATAGCTTCCAACGCCGATTGGATCATGGCTTTATCTTGAGGTTCCTCATTGAGGTATTCTAAGAGCTGATCGGCACGCATTTGAATAATTGCAAGTGGGGTGTTAATTTCGTGAGCCACACCGCCTGCCATTTCGCCGATTGCCGATAATTTGGATACCATAACTACTGCCTGCTGCTGCTCGACAATTGTTTTTTGGGATTGAGAAAGCTGTTCTGTTCTTTCTAAAACTCGCTGTTCAAGCAAACTGTTAGCATTGTTAAGTGCTTGGGCTGCTTTTAACAGATTTAAAACATTGTAGATAATTATAAGCAATAGGATCAAACAGGCAGCAAACAGTAAATTTCTATAGAAGTTTGCCTTCTTTTGTTCTTTGGTAAACTGTTCGTTATATTGTGTGCTCAACTCGCTTAAAGTTTTTCGAGTTGGCGAATTGACAATTTCGTAGAGCGATCTTGCCGTGCCTTCTTTAGAATTTAAAACAGCTTTGGCATGAAAGATGACTTGATTTAAAGTTGCATCATCTTTTAATTCATTTCCGTCGATAATTTTTTCAGCTGCTTTTCGAATTTCTTCTTGGGCAAGGATTGCATAGTTCAGAACAACATCAGCAATATGTAAACCATGTTTTATAGATTTAGTACCCGGCTCGGTTAGAATTAATGAGTGCATCTCATTTGAATACTTACTCAGAAAAAACAGCGAGTTTCGATAGACTTCATTTTGAGTTTTATAGTTCTGTATTTCGTCTACTTTGCTTTGCATCTGGTTACAGTATTCTTCAAAAAGAAGTTTGAATTCCTGGCTACTTTCATCGTATGTAGTTTCATGATCTTTTTTATAACGACAAAGTTCCTGTAGTATAGTTGTTTGCGCCACAAGGGAATTATAATTAGTAATCTGAAAATCTTGTATCAGGAGCAAATCTCGATCTAAACTAGTCTCAGCCTGTCTGATATCTAGGACTAGACGATTCATATCTTTGTGATGAAGTAAAAAGTCATTTTGAGTTTTAGAATATAAGAAAAGCAAACCTGAAAAAATCGATACGCTAAAAGTTAAAAGGTAAAAGTACTTTTTCACTCCTTCTAGCATAAATTTTAAGCCCAAAGCTGCCTAATTAAAAAAATTAAATTATCCAAAGTCGAGCCCAGCTTATAGAAGGCAGTAATCTTCTACCTAGACAAAGCACCCTGCTACAAGCAAAAATAAAGACTTAGTTTATCCATCAAAAGAGGCTCATCTTGATAAAGAAAATTTTAATTGTTGAAGATGATCAATTTTTTAGAGAAGCGATTCGCGATCTATTGAAGAAGAAATTCGTTGTTTTAGAAGCTCCGAATGGCAAATCTGCAAAAGAAATTATTCACGTTCAGGACCTTGATTTAGTACTTACCGATATTCAAATGCCTGGCTTTACTGGTCTGGAACTTCTCGAGTGGTCGAAAGAGCGCAAAGTAGCCAAACCTCTTCCATTTGTTATTATGACGGGATTTTCAATGGTGCTGGAAACCCAGTCTGCATACCAGCTGGGTGCAAGTGGATTTATTGCAAAACCATTTAAAAACAGCGAACTCATAACCTTGCTTGATTCTATCCTTGGCACGAACGAAGTTAAACCCGGACCAGTTGTGGATGCCGTGCAAGAGTTTTGCAAAGTATCGATTGATGAATTCGTTGCGAAAACAAAAACTGATTTCGATGTTTTCATTAAATTATCCGACACGAAAATTATTAAGATTGCTAATCAGGGACAAGAAATTTCAAAA
>JANPPO010000328.1:0-7015 GCA_031428555.1 Bdellovibrionales bacterium
TTTTGCTCGATGATAGGTAATATCTTGAAAAGAAAAACCCGGAACTTCAGTCCACCAGTCGCTATTGAAAATATCTGATACTTTAGCCATAGCCTCTGGTTTTATCATTATTCCGGATTTTGCCAAGGCGAAACTAAGCCCATTATGGGCTTTTTCTTCAAAACCGATTAAAAACGGACACTCAAATCAAGATGAAGACGATTTCGATCAACTTCGGGCTGCCCAGTAGCAATGTTCTTTTCGCCCATATAGTAAGTCGCCATTAAGTTTGAGTTATCATCTAATCCATAAGCAATAGACGTGTTGATGCTTCGCCCGTTAGTACCACCAAGCATAGAATCACTGTCAGTTAATGAAGCTAGAGTTGCATCACTCTCGATTTCACGACTATCGACCGACAATGACCAATCACCTTGCTTTTTTACTTTGTTCAGGCGAACTCCATAAATTAAAGCAGCATCTTTTTCCGAAGCTTTGTTATTATTCGCAGCTTCAACAAATAAAGTAACCGGAATAGAAGCTTTGTATCCATATTCGAGACCGATCGCTGTGACATCATAATTGTAATCATAACGTCCGGCTGCACCTGCGCCGGACGATGAATTTCCAAGAAAATTGACAATTGCTGCAGTACTTTTTAGGTTACTAAACATATGTTCCGCAATCGTCACCATCAGACTTTGAACTTCCCCAGAATAGCGAATTGCAAGCTCAGCTGAATTTAGCTTTGAATCAACTGTTCCAGCCGAGTTCGAATATTCTCTTAAGATTGAGTGGGCCAAAATTAATTGGTAACTCATTAATTCTGTCTTGTGAGTGTAGCTAACTGATGCTCCGTCTAAGTTTAAATCCGAATCGAAAAGCATGTTATTTTCACCGACCAAAACAAGTGGGTTATCTGTTCTTCCAACTCTGATGAAGGAGAATTCGTTTAGTGCATATTTTAAATACGCTCGGTCCAATCTGAAGTCATAGTTTCTTGTTCCAGAAAACGTCTGGTTAGTTGAAGTACCACCTTCACCAGTTGCTAATCTAAATTCTGAAGTTAAATTATCGTTGAATTGAGCTTTCACACCTAAACGTGCACGCAGACGTAAATGATCGTAATTGTCTTTTCCATTAATGCCGTTGCTACTAGCGTCCTCTTCTTCATTTGCTTCGTGACGAACTCGAATATCGCCAAATAAAGAAGTTTTGATTTCTGTTTGGGCGCTTGCAGAAAATCCTGCGATCAAGGCTAAGACAAATAAGGCTATTTTCATGAAATTAATCCTTTACCAGATAAGGGTGAAACGGGTCTAAATTCGTTTATCAAAATGAATTTAAGGTAAAGGCTACGTTAACTAGCCAGCGAAATCATTTAAGATTCGCTGGCGCTGTGTTAGGATTTAATCTTGACGATGCTAGTCTAATAGACTCTTTTGAGTAACGACAAAGAATTCTTAGTTCAGTTGTCCATAAACAAGAACTTGCATTTGCTCGGGCTTAAGATGATCGCGAAGCGCTTTATTGATCGTCGCTAAATCGTAAGAATCAATCGTACGATTAAAGTTGATAAGGTAGCTAGATCCAACGCCGTAAAAATCTAAAACGATAAGATTATAAGCTAGTCGATCAGCTGTCTCTAATGCTCGGGGTAATTGTGCTTTCACTAGATTTTGTGCGGCAGAAAGTTCTGCTTGCGTGATACCCTCAGCAATCAATTTTTTCAAAACATTAAAAACTTCATCTACAGTTTGCTGAGCTGAAGGATTTTTTGAAAAAGTAGAAATAACCCAACCACCTGCATTTTTCTTCGTGTCGAGCGAAGAATAAATCGAATAAGTCAGCGCCAAATCATCTCGAACTCTTTGATTCAAGCGACTGGCGAAAGATCCACCTAAAATTTCATTAATCAGGCGAAGTTTTAAATATTCAGGGTGAGCCCTTGCGATTCCTGGCTGAATGAAGCGAATCTCAGTTTGAGCTTTATGGGGACTCTGAAGTTTAACAACTGCACCTTTTTGAGGTGGCTGAAAACTTAAAGTCATGGAAGGCGTAGCTTCGCCGGCTTTCCACTGACCAAATTGTTTTTTAATTTCATTTTCGATTTCTGGAGTTAGTCTTCCCGTGACCGCAAGTCTTGCTCCGGTTGGTACATAGTACTTTTGATAGAACTGAACGATCTCTTGGCGATTAATTTTCTTAACTGATTCTTCTGAGCCTAGAATATCTCGGCCGTAAGGGTAGTTTTGATAAAAGTTTTTCTGCATTAAAAGATCAGCCCAAGTTCCTGAACGATCTTGTCTACCTTTCAGTTGTACAAGTGCTTGCTGCCTTGCTCTCTCGATTTCTGCGCTTGGAAAGGCTGGATTCATAATCACTTCAGAAAAAAGATTCAAGACCGGAGTAAATTCGGTGATCAAAGATGAAGTAGACAGAATTGTAAAATCAGAACCTGCTGCAACTTCAAAATCAGCACCGGAATCTGCAAATAGATCTGCAATTTCTAAAGCTTTTCTAGTCTTCGTACCCTGATCAAGTAAGTTCGAAGTAATTGTATTAAGACCCGCGCGGTCAACTGGCTCTGTTACAACACCGACTGGTAATAAAAGCTGAAGGCTTATTCGTGGAAGACTTTGATCTTCTACGTAATAAACTTTAAGTCCGTTTGGCAAAGTCTCGAATCTTTCATTTTTATAAGTTGTTTTTGAAGTAGAAACTTTCGAACCACCCGAATGAGAACAGCTTAAAAAACTTAACAGCGAACAAACAGCTACTATCGGAGTTAGGATTATTCTTTTCATTTTGTAGCTCCTTGCTGAGTCTGTGGCTTTAACCAGGCGATAACCCGCCCTTGTGGATTTAAATATTTTTCAGCAACTCTTCTAACATCTTCGATTGTTACTTTTTGATATTTTTCTAAATCAGTAAAAAGAGTTTTGTAATCACCCGAAACAATTTCTGCTGAGGCTAACGCACGAGCTTTTGAATCAACAGTTGATAAACCATCTACAAACGAAGACATAAACTGATTTTGTGCGCGTTTCAGTTCTCGTTCAGTGATCAACTGATGACGAACGCGAAAAATTTCACGGTCAATGACACTGATGATTTCATTATCTTTTGAACCGGGCTTTAACGAAACAAAAAGACCCCAGATACCAGCTTCCTTCAATGACCATTGATAAGAACCCGTACCGGTTGCCCACTGTTTATTATAAACTAGTTCCTTTGAAATTCTGCTAGAAGCCCCATTCGCAATAACCTGAGATAAAACTTCTAAAGGATAAGCATCAGGATGTTGATCAGGAACCGATGCATAGCTGATCATCAAGCTAGGAACTTGAACGTCTTTAAAAAGCTTTATGTTATGCTTTTCTTTTAGTGGCTTAATCGTAAACGTCGGCTCCTTTGGTAATTCTCTTACCGGAAGGTCTGCGTAATACTTTTGAACTAATTTTTTTGTATTCTCGATGTCGATGTCACCAGCAATGACTAATACGGCATTATTCGGTCCGTAGTACTTATCATAAAATTCACGCATTGGCGCAATCGTGTATGTATCGATATCTTTCATGTACCCGATAACAGGCCAGCGGTAAGGATGACCTTTGAACATGATTTCCATTGTTTGTTCACGCAAAAGACTTTGTGGATTATTATCAACTCTCCAGCGTCTTTCTTCAGCCACAACAGATTTTTCGCTCTGTAAATCTTCCGCTCTTAAAAGCAAAGAGCTAAGACGGTCTTTTTCCATATCCATAATAAGTTCGAGCTTATCTTTTGGCAGGCTTTCGTAGAAACCCGTAATGTCATAAGTGGTAAAAGCATTATTCGTAATACCATTTGCATGAAGTATTTTATCAAAGTCTTTATTCGAATATTTTTTTGCGCCTTTAAACATCATATGCTCTAGCATATGTGCTGAACCTGTAATGCCCGGTCTTTCATTCCGAGAACCCACTCGGTACCAAGTATGGTAGCTCACAAGCGGCGTCGTAGCATCGCGATGAAGCAAAACAGTCAGTCCATTTTTGAGGACATACTTTTCAACCGGCAAATCAACGTTGAGGTTCAAATTCTGCGCGAAAGACACGGCAGAAATTAGGAAAGACAAAAGTAAAACAGCTTTCATGGAAACTCCGTTCCTTGAATATAGCGATCTTCAAGATGAGGATCGTATAAAAAGTCTGTTTTATTCTATGTAAGCCTTAGGCTATTGAACAACAAAATCAGTAAAGTAAACGTCTTTGACCACACCTTTGTTCAGAATCGTGTTTACTTCCATTGCGATCTTGTCTTTTAGGAATAACTTCCCCTGAATAGTTTCGATTTCAGAGAAGTTCTTTTCATTTAAAAGTCGAACGATTCGGTCCCGGACCCTGGCGCGGTTATCCGTTAACATCACTTCTTCAAAAGCATCTCGACCTAGCATATGAAGATTTACTTCCAAACGAACGGTTCTTTTAGGGTCTCCGATTAAATTAACTGTAAATTTGTCCAGGGTGTAAACGTAAGGTACGGCGTTGTCCTCGTTAAACATAAAGGTTGGATCAATCTTAATCGACTCTTCAGTCAAAGTTGGAGCAGTCCAGCCCATCGTTGACGCATACACTAAATAAGTTCCAAAGCCTGTAACGCCCAAGTTCATCAGAACAAATAGGGCTGTCAGAATCTTTTGAACCGGCAGCTTGGACTCTTTTTTCTCTTCTTGTGCTTGGTCTTTTTTGTCAGCCATAATTTCCTATATCCTGTTAATGACTACCTATCGGCCGAACTGGACGCTGGTCTTAAGACTTTGTGAGAGGAATTTTGAAGATTCTCAAAATGATACAAATGTTCATCGCATTTAATGAAAAAGGTTCATTTTTTATACATTTTCAGCCGATAATTCGTCTATGCCACGTCTGATTCTGTTTTCATTTTTAGTTTTATTTTTATCTCAGCCATCAATAGCTGAAGATGTTTTTCCAGAAAACTTACTGCAAATATCTGCGACGGCGGCATTTTCAAAATACGTATTCGTAGTCGATAAATCATTGAGGAAACTCATGGTCTACGAACGTGATGGCGAAACCATTAAAAAGATCGAAGAAATGACTGCAGACATTGGAAAAAACAATAAAAGAAAACTCAAAAAAGATGATCACGCGACTCCTGAAGGCATTTACTTTTTCCAGGAAAAGAAAACAAATCCAGAAATTCCATTTAGTCTTTATGGCAAAATGGCTTTTACGATGGATTACCCGAACCTTTTCGACAAAGTTGAAGGTAAAACTGGATACGGAATCTGGCTTCACTCAGTTCCAGATGATGTTCCACTCACTCGTGGTTCACGTGGTTGTGTTGTTGTTCGCAATGATGAAATCGTGAAGTTAGAAAAATATATCGCTTTTAAGCAGACTCCAATTTTGATCTTTGATCAGATTAAGTATGCGACTTTAGAAGAACATAAAAAAATCCGCGACCAAAAAGGATCATTCTTAAAAGACTGGGTTCAAGCTTGGGAGTCTAAAGATATAGACCGGTATATATCGTATTATGACGAAAGCTTTTCTGCACCGGGCTTTAATTTTAAATCATGGAAACGCCACAAAGAGCGTCTTAAAGGAAAATACCAGGCGATCCAAGTTAGACTCGATCAGCCGTTTTTATTAGTTCACAACGATCAAATGATTGTTAAGACTCTTCAGAAATATACGTCTGATCGACATACTGATTATGGAATCAAAGTGATTTACGCTAGACTCAAAGATGGTAAATACAAAATCATCAGAGAAGAATGGACCCCCGCTAAAGAAACCGGGGAATCCCTTACAAGTAGTCAGCCTTTGCAGACTGACGAAACTGTTCACAATTAATAAAAATTCTTAGTTGTAGCTATCGCGATCTTGAACGTTTGATCCAAGACGAACGAGATCAACTTTGTGACCAACATCTTCTAAACTGTCCAAGTGCTTTTGCAATTCTTCTTTAGTTAGAAGATCTTTGTTCAAATTGTATTCTGTAAGTCTTTTATCGAACTTCAGGTTTTTGATAGATTTAAATAACGACATTGTGCACTCCTAGTGACTAGTTCCAGTATTTTGGACCCTTGCCACTTTTATCATTGTCGACCACCAGCTGCAAGTGCCGACCCTTCTTACCTTGCGTTCCGCCCTTCCGGGGCCCCTGAGACTTCCATTTCTGAGCCATCATGTAGAAAAACCCCGAAACGAGACCCCCCAGATGGGCCAAGTAGGCGACTTCACTACCAGAAGCTTGTGAGGTCACCATATTCGCAAACTCGATTAGCCCCATCAACATCACGAAATAGCGGGCCTTCATCGGGAATAACATGAAGAAATAAATCGTTCGGTCGCCAAAAAGAATTCCATAAGCCAGCATCACGCCAAACAAGGCGCCTGATGCTCCGACAACTGGAATCATCAGCTGCCGAGTATCGCCCGTAAAATAAGCGTAGAGCGCCATTCCCAAGCAATAAATCAAAGCCGCACCGACACCCGTAAAAAGATAATAAGTTAAAAATTTTCGAGATCCCCACGCTTGCTCGATCTCACTTCCAAAAAACCAAAGCATCAGCATATTGAAAAGAATATGAGTGACCTGCAATGAGTGCAGGAACATATAAGTCACCGATTGCCATAAATGATAATCGAATAAAAAATTAGCTGGAACTAAAGACAGATAACTTGAAACAGGCTGCTTGATAATTGATTCCAAAACGACTTGCAGACCAAACCAAATAGCCACATTGATTATGATCAACTTTTTCACCATCGGGGTCATGGGGGCTACAGAAAAAGACATCGGTCTATTCACGTTAGAATCCCTTTACAATTGAGTCTTCTCACAATTCAGCCTCAGTAAAATACTGGCTGAACTTTTCATAAGTTTGTTCCAATGATTCTACCACCACTTTAGTTTCTGCGATCAACGGAAAAAAGTTAAGATCCCCTTCCCATCTAGGTATCAAATGATAATGAAGATGTTCAGGTAGTCCAGCTCCGGCAGCTTTGCCATGGTTAAGTCC
>JANPPO010000329.1:0-2394 GCA_031428555.1 Bdellovibrionales bacterium
CTTATCTATTAAGAAAATAGCATCGTACTTCTTTAAGTCTTTATCAATTTTCTGATTTTGCAAATGCGAACGGTTTAAATATCCTTTTTCATCAAACATATTTTCAGTACTTAGCTGGATATGATCGGCAAACAAGTAATCTCCGCTTCCTGCCCATTCTTTTTCTGAAGTGACTACGAGGACGCGGTCTCTTAAAGCATTGCCAGCTGGAACACCTTGAAAAACAGCAGCACGAGCTTTGCTAGTAGGCCGTGGCTTTAAAGCATTCATACGCTTTTCAAATTCCTTCATCGTTATTTCACCAATACTAGAATCAGGCTTCCAAAGAGTGACATTCTTTTTTGAACTCTCAGAATTTAGATTCATCATTCTAAAAACCTTAGAACTTAATGTTTCGATTTTAGTTAAGCCAAGCTTAGAAAATTCCCAGGCCAATTTCTGCTCGTCCCCATTACCCGAGCCAATAATGACCACGGGAGTTTCAGAATTCACTCCGTAAAGAGATAGCCTTCGAGCCGCGTCCAAAGCGTCTTTGGAAACATCAAAATCTTGAACTGGTAAGTTAATCGATCCAGGAACTTTATTGGTGTTGAATTCAAAGGGCGAGCGGGTATCAAAAACAACCGAATTCGCCTGAATGGCTTTTCGGTAATCCTGGCTTTGAACTAAGACCCCAGATTCAGTAACTCCTAAAGTCGGCTTCTGCTGACAACCGATCTGAATCACTAAACCTAGAGTCAAAAGTGCAAAACCAAAATAACTCATTTAAGTTCTCTTCATTGTTGGAAAGAAAATGATATCGCGAATACTGGGCCGATCCGTAATGATCATGACCAAACGCTCGACACCGATTCCGACTCCACCAGTAGGCGGCATGCCAGTTTCAATAGCGTGAAGGAAATCTTCGTCCATTGGATGAGCTTCGTCGTTCACCGCTCGGTGAGCTTCTTGTTCTTTTAAGCGGTTTCTTTGCTCTTCTGGATCGTTTAGCTCTGAATAAGAATTGCCGATTTCCATTCCTGCAGCGAAGGGCTCGAAGCGTTCAACAAGTCTTGAATCTTTTCGGTGGATCTTCGTAAGTGGAGAGATCTCAACTGGATGATCCATAACAAAAATGGGATTCCAGATGCTAGGCTCGACAGCGAGTTCAAAAATGGCGATTTGCTTTTCGCCCATCTTCATTTTTGAATAATCTTTTCTCTTTTCGCCATTAGTTTTTAAATAATCGTTCACAGCAGCTTCACTGTTTGGATCAATTTTCGCGTATTCTTTGATTCCATCTAAAACGGTCAAGCGTTTCCAAGGTGTCGTGAAATCAATTTCTTTCCCCTGGTATTCAAACTTCAAAGTCCCTTTTATTTTTTGAACAACATGACAAACTAAGTCTTCAAACTGCTTCATTTGATAATTGTAGTCTGTGTAAGCTTCGTAATATTCAAGCATCGTAAATTCCGGATTATGAGACCGATCAATTCCTTCATTTCGAAAGTTTTTCCCGATTTCATAAACTTTATCAAATCCACCCACAATTAAGCGTTTCAAATAAAGCTCTGGCGAAATCTTCATAAACAATTTCATATCAAGAGCATTATGATGCGTGCTGAATGGCTTCGCAGCCGCACCACCGTAAAGTGGCTGAAGGACCGGTGTTTCAACTTCTAAAAACCCGCGACCATCTAAAAAGTTTCTAATCTCGCGAATGATTTTAGATCGCATCTCAAAAACTTTTCGAGATTCAGGATCAGAAATGAGATCAAGGTGCCTGTGACGATATTTAATTTCCACATCTTGAATCCCATGAAACTTCTCTGGCAAAGGCTCTAAAGTCTTTGTCAGCATCGTTAATTTTTTCGCATAAAGCGAGATCTCGCCCTTTTGTGTTCTGAAAACATAACCTTCAACACCAACAATGTCGCCCAGATCAATATGCTCAAAAGCAATCTTGTCTTGTTCACCCAGGTCTTCGGTCTTCACGTAAATTTGAAGACTACCCGTCATGTCTTGAAGATTAAAAAAGCTAGCTTTCCCCATCGCACGGAAAGTCATAATTCGACCGGCTAATTTAAAAACCTGATCTTCTTTCTTCTCTCCGGATTGAAGGGCAGCAAATTCTGTTTTTATTTTTTCGCAATTACCTGTGCGGTCAAAGCTATAAGGAAAAGGGTTGATCCCTTTTGCCTTTAACGAATGTAGCTTTTTTCTTTTTTCGGCCTTGATCGGATTGTCGTGCTGATCGCTCATTTTTTTCCTTGGAGAAATTAGATATTCGTACCCGCAAATGATTCCATAACGTTATTAAGTAAGGCGATTGCTTCCTTCTTGGGTCTTTGGAAAGCGTTTCGGCCCATAATAGATCCGAATGCTCCACCCTGAGCAAGCTGCTTCACTTCGCTT
>JANPPO010000330.1:0-3365 GCA_031428555.1 Bdellovibrionales bacterium
TTGGCATGAGTTGGTATAACTGATGCAATACCTTCTTGTAGAAAGAGAGGTCGTTATGAAAACGGCTTTACTAAGAACTACAATTTTAATCGCGCTTTTAACTTCACTTGTTGGATGTGGAAGCGGCAAAGGTAAATTGAATTCTTCAACTGCTCCGGCAGCTCCATTAGCTCCGGCCCCAGTTCCAGGTCCAGGCGGTGCGGGTACTCCAGCAACCGTTGCTTGGCCTTATTCGGTCAGTGGGGATACAGTTGCTTTCGTTCCCGTGTCTTGGCAGGAGATGAATTCATATGTCGGTTTACGACCTTTGAATAATCCTTCAAACGCGATGATCAACATGCAATTCAAATCAGTTGCTGGACTTAACATTCATTCAGGAACAGTACGAATTGGTTACACAGATACGAACCAGTTTTACTACGGTGAATTTTTAGCTGGTGAAGCTAAGAACCAAGATTGCAAAAACTGTCAGAACAACGGCGACTACGAAGCAGCTTACAATTATTGGACAACTATTAATGGTAAAAGAACTTTTATGGCTTACTTCCAAGATAAGTTCGGCGCAATCATCGTGGCGCTTGAAGATGGCTTGGGTTCAAACGACGGTTCAGGTTCTGCAACTTTAAATGGCCGAGTATTTTACAGAAACTTTGCTCAGGGCATTTACCCACAATCTCCTTACAGAAAGTGCTGGTACATCTATTCTGGTCCTTACGCTTGTTACTCAAGTGTGATGGCGGCGAAATCAAGCTCGACAGCAATCGATGGGTTTACGTTACTAGGTTCTTTCAGCGGAGTTCAAAGTTTTAAGGCTTTTCAATAAAAACTAAAAGCAGGGATCTTGGAAGAGATCTCTTTTAAAGATTTTAAAATGAGGTGTGAGATGAAAAAACTAACTTTACTCTTGATCGCGATGTTTGGACTTGCGGGATGCCCCGATAGCAAAAGTTCAAATCGACAAAACGGTGTCGGCGGAGTCGTCGGTTCATGTGTGAACTGCGGTTTCACGCCAGCTACATTTAGCCAAGCTGTGAGTTCTCAAATACCTCAAGCGGGTTTGACTCTCATTATCGAAGGCGATTTAAACCAAATGAATATGTGGGGCCAGCAAGGTCAAAATCCACTTTTCAGTTATCAAGGTCCGGTTGCAGTTGGTGGAACTCTAAATGTTGTTTCAGCTCTACCATTTGGAATGTGTCAGTTGCCACCAGGACAATATACTGTGCGAACAATTCAAGCCGGCATTTATAACTTAGGAACTTTTCAAGTTCCAGTCGTTGAGCTCGTGGGACCAACACGAATGGTTGTAACATTGACTCAGGGAACTATTTTAACGGATGGGAATGGTTCGATCGCTAGCTTCGGTGCACTCATCGTCGGACAACAAGGTCCTGTGATGAGTGGCTGGGGATACCAAGTAGGTGGTTGCATGGATCAAATCGGAGTTCGATTCTAAAAAGTTCTGAGCATAGAAAAAAATTGTTGAATCACGATTTCAACAAGGTTTCATTTTAAAATCATTTAATAAAAAGGCCTGCTGTTGACAGCGGGCCTTTTTATTCCTCTAATATTAGCAACATCATGAATATACCTCTTTGGATTGAATTTTTTGAAGATCTACAACACGTTCGCGGCCGTTCGCTGAATACTGTTATGGCTTATCGACGTGATCTTGAACTTTGGGCCGAATACCAAACTGTTCCTGGAGTGAATACTCTTTCAGTTATGGGCTTCTACGATTTCATGAAGAAGCACAAACTTTCCGTCAGATCTCAGGCGCGAGTGATCTCAAGTCTCAGGACCTATTTTAAGTTTCTAGAAACTCGCGGCGAGGCCGCCCCGCAATTGCGTGAACTTAAGCCACCAAAAGTAAAAGTAAAACTGCCAAAATCTTTGAGCTACGAAGATTTCGAAAAGCTTTTCCAGTCTTGCAAAACCGATGATGAAAATAAAACTTCACGGAACCATCTGACTCTTTTATTTCTTTATGGATTGGGCTGTCGGGTCTCGGAATTGATCGAAATGGATGTGACTGACGTCAGCATGACTGATCGTTGGGTGAAAGTTTTAGGAAAGGGCTCAAAAGAAAGACTTATACCTTTATCTGACCTTCTTTTCGTAACCCTTCAGAAATACTTAGAAAATCACCGCGGCCAAATACTTAAAGGAAAGTCTCAGACCTTGTTTGTGAATGATAAAGGGCATCGTCCTTCACGAGTCGACATTTGGCGCTGGCTTGCAAGCTGGTCAAAAAAAGCGGGCTTTACTGACCCGGTTCATCCTCATCAATTCCGTCATGCTTGTGCAACCGCATTGCTTGAAAGTGGAGCAGATTTAAGATCAATCCAAACTTTATTAGGTCATGCGAGTCTTCAAACGACCCAGATCTATACCCAAGTTTCACAGAATAAATTGAACAAGACTTTGGATGAACATCATCCGTTATCTCAAATTAAAGAGTCCGAAATCTGATTCTCCAGTTCGCTCAATAGTTAATTAAATCGAGTAGACCTAAACTCTAGCTTTGCAAAGCTTCTTCGGCATATGAAGCTTATGTCGTTAAACCAGAATCAAAATCGCTGGTCACTTATTCAGGTTGAGGTTAGTTTTATCCCCGGACTTCCCCAAGTTCATTTCTTGGGACAAGCCGATGCGGTCTTAAAAGAAAGTGTCTTTCGAATAAAGAGTGCATTTAGAAACTGTGGTTTTGAATTTCCTAAAGCTCAGCAAATTGTCGTAAATTTAACTCCCAAGCACGTTAAAAAAATATCGCCAGGTATCGAGCTTGCGGTGGCCTTAGCCATTCTTAAAATGACCGAGCAAGGCCCATCCTGGAATCCGGCTGATTATGTTGTTTATGGAGATATCAGTTTAACAGGTGAGATTCAGTTTCCCGATTCTGGAAAGCCGGTGCAAATTCCGCAACCCTTTACATTGTTGTCGGGACCCGGTTTTGAAAAATACACGGAAGGTTTTTGCCTCCAAAATTTAAGTGATCTCGCGGGATTAAAACATAGAGATAAATTGGATCATCACAAACCCATTCGGCCCATTTCTGCAGTCTCAAATTTAACTATTAGACAAGCTGAAGTGATCGAAATTTTAGCCGTCGGTGAACACCATGCCCTTTTATCCGGGAGCCAGGGCAGTGGAAAGAGCATGGTGTTTGATGCTTTACCCAGTTTTTTAAGACCACCATCGGAAGACCTGATTTATTTTCATCGAACTCAATTTTCAAAATCTATAAACTGGCGACCGGTTGCACGCCCTCATCACTCGATTACTCCTCAATCGATGGTTGGTGGTGGCGTGCCACCGAAACCCGGTGAAATTACCCGCGCTCACGGAGGAGCGCTACTTCTTGA
>JANPPO010000331.1:0-4369 GCA_031428555.1 Bdellovibrionales bacterium
ACCGTAAACGAATGGCTGACAACGTAAACTTCCAGTTCCACACGAGTTATCGTAAGAACTTTTAGAAGTATTATTTTGTGTGAGGTTATTCAAAGCATTCATACCCGCAAAGTTTTTGAGAGCTTGAGTATGATCACAATAAGTACCGTCTTTGTCTTTCGTGTAATTACCCACGTAACCTGCAACAATACATTTTTTGCCGACCCAATTCTTGGGCACATTGGCAGCATAAGCCTTTTCAATTAGAAGATCGATAAACGAAGCAGACTCTTCTTTATTTGAGCTTTCAAACGCGCGATTATTAACTTCGCCTGCAGCTTGTAGAACATGTCTTACGTTTAAGAAATACTCTGCGCGCTCCCGCGGAGTCATTTTGACGAAAAGCTGATACGAAGGAACGATTGAGCTTTTAAGAGCTAAGGCTTTAACTCGTTCACCTTCCTGCTTCACAACCGAATCTTCAATCATCTTATTGTACAGCCCGTTGCCGTAATAGAAATCATCATAGCTGATTGCTTGATTGTTGATTCGAACGTATTTTTCTTGGCCGCCCAAGAATTCAATTGAAACTGTTTTGTTGTTAGCTAACGTAATCAGGAGTCTTGCGGTATCTTTACCGTTTGGACCTTTGATCGTGATGACTTCCATTTGCGGAAGACGTTCATCTTTTTGCATATTCACAGCAGGGAAAAACTGCTTTTGCCACTCTGGGTGCAAGGTTCGTTTATTTTTTTCCCAGAATTCTTTGACGGTCATGTTCTGACCCAACTTTTGGTTCTGCTTTACGAATTTTTTCAACGCCTCCGCAGCCCAATTTTCTTGAGTTTGGCCATAAGCCACCGGTTGAAAAACAAAAGAGACCAATGAAATCGTAGCTACAAAAAGGCGCGCCTTAAGCATATATAAACCTTCCTTTACACTCTTAGAATAACAGTACTTAGCTCGCTTTTTCGACACATTTCCTTCGAGAAGCCCTATCTATCGGTATCTTAGTCTAGTGTTTGACCTCAACTTGATGAATAAAGTTCTGTGTCAAAACTGAAATTTATCGACCCAGACTCTCAAATTCATTTTGATTTTCGAAACATTGAAGCTGTGATTTACTCAAATTCCGAACGAAAATTGTTTCTGTTTTTTCTTAATTTCAAGATTTGTTAAACTTATTTTTGTTGAATATTCGTTTTCGGGAATTCTTTTGTTAAAAATAATTATGTTGCACAAAATAAACTGGACTGGACACCTGGGCTTGAGGCTGGGGTATTCTTAGAATCACTATGAATGAAAAGTGGATAAATCTAAAGCCTCTCGAAGAACTTTTGAGTCTTGAACCCTATTTGTTGCTGGGGGCTCTTCTTTTTGTCACGTGGGGATTTTACAAATTCTTTTTAAAAGATCTTACGGAAGAACGACATAAAAGTTTAAGTAAGGCTTACGCTAATTTGCTGAGGCATTTCATCGTGCTGTCGCTTTTGCTGGGGGCGTTTCTTTTTATCAATAACGCCTTTGATGATGGAGCTTCTATTCGGCGTGTGACTCCTTATGTGGCCCTGCTGACTTTTACTTGGGGCGCGGTTGTTTTTGTTAAAACTTGTCGAACGCTTGTTCTTCAGTATTTGTTTATGGGTGCGATGAAGTCAGGTGTTCCCATAATTGTTGTGAACATCTTTTCAAGTATGCTTTCAATCATTTTAACTTTTTGGATTATTTCTCAAGTTTTTGGTGTGAACTTAGGACCCCTACTTGCGACGTCTGCTGCTTTTTCTTTAATCTTAGGTTTGGCGCTTCAGGATACTTTGGGAAATTTATTTGCAGGTATCAGTCTGCAAGTTGATCGCTGTTACGAGATTGGTGATTGGCTCGAGATTCAAGATGGAACCCAAAAAACCGTGGGTCAGGTCAAAGAAATCACTTGGCGTAGTACGATCTTAGCCGGTTTATCTGATGAAGTGGTTAATTTGCCAAATCGGAAGATGGCGCAAGCTGTATTGAGTAATTTTTCACCACCCGATCAACCCATTATTCGCGGCCAAAACTTCAGGCTTCCAATCGGTTCAGATTCGATGAAGGCAATTGAAGTTTTAGAGAAAACGGCCAGCGAAATCTTCGAAATTCGGGGAATACCAGCCCCCTTTGCTTATGTGAGTGAATTGAATGAAAATTGGATTCAAGTCCGCTTAGTCTATTTTATTGATTCTTATGGCGCTCAGTTCGCTGTGGGGGATAAAATATTACGCAAATGCATGGAAGCCCTTGAACGAAAGCAACTTCCTGTGGCAAAACAGCGGCTTGAGGTTGAATGGTATGCTAGAAATCACTCCGAGCGAAACGACGAAGCTAAAGCCTAATTGGAATGTTGATTTCGAGCACCCGCTTGCACAAAAAATTCGCAAAGAAATCACGCGCGCCAGTCACGATTTTAACCTCATCGAACAAGGTGACAAGATTCAGGTCTGCGTATCAGGCGGCAAAGATTCAAGCATTCTTGTTGCCTTGCTGACTGAAATTCAGCGACGGGCTGAAATGGATTTTGAATTAGAAGCTGTCATCTTAGATCAAAAACAACCTGGTTTTGAAGTTCAGGAGTTCAAAACTTTTATCGAATCTCTTCATGTGAAGTTCACAATTTTAGAACGAGATACATATTCAATCGTAAAAGAAAAAATCACTGACGGCGTTTATTGCTCTCTCTGTTCAAGACTTAGACGCGCTATTCTTTATGATTACGCTTTCAACAATAACTTTACGAAAATGGCATTGGGTCATCACCGCGATGACATGATTGAGACGACATTGCTGAATCTTTTTTACGCAGGCAATTTAGCCAGTATGCCGCCGAAATTAAAAAGTGATGATGGTCGAAATGTGATCATTCGACCCCTTGCTTACGTAGCAGAAAAAGATTTACTGGAATTAGCAAAAGTTTGGAACTTTCCGATTTTGCCTTGTAATCTTTGTGGCTCTCAAGAAGGTCTGAAGCGTAAAAAAATGAAGCGGCTTATCAGTCAGTTAGAATCGGACATTCCAAACATAGGCTCGACTTTTATGAATGCTCTTTCAAATATTAAGCCCAGTCAGCTAATGGATCAAAACTTGTGGAACTTTAAGGATCTAAAAAGAAATGAATCCGCAAATCAATCTCCAAGACAATCCACAGATTCTTAAAGAGTTTGAAAATTATTGGCTTGTCTACAAACCCCGGGGTTGGTTCGTTCACCCGCCTTCTGACAAAAGAGCTTTGAAAAAATTCTCTCATAAAATACTCACCTCTTGGTTTTTGCAGAATTTAAATCGTAAAGCCTTCCCTATTCACCGACTTGATTTCGCGACAGAAGGTCTGATGATTTGGTCGAAGGATTCTGAAAGTGCTGGAATTCTAAATGAACTTCATTATGACGAGAGACTGATTAAAACTTATCATGCTGTCGTTAGAGGAAGTCCCGCCGATGAAGGGATTGTCGATATTCCCTTAAAATCAGATGCTTACTTGGAGCCGATTGTCTGCATCACGAAATTTAAAACTCTCAAGCGCTTGGAATTGCCCACTCAAATCAATAGTGAGCATGCTACGTCTCGATACAGCTTGATGGAAGTGACCCTGCAAACGGGCCGGTGGCATCAGATCCGGCGGCATTTTAATCGTTTATCAAATCCCATTATCGGTGATCGTGAGCACGGTGACTCTCATCACAATCGCTACTTCAGAGATCAATTAAAACTAGATGGCCTGCTTTTGAAAGCTGAAAAACTGCAATTTACTTGTCCCTTTTCGAACGAAGAAAAAACCTTTCGATCGCCTCCGACTGAACAGTGGCAGAAAATTTACTCTCTATTTGATCACAGAAGTCTTCAGTAGCTGGCTTTGAAGAATTTGCTGACCAAATTCTGGACAGCGGTGAATTTACAGAAACTCTGCTAGAACTTGCCTTTTCCGGGGGGAATATCATCATGTTAAAAATCTTAACGATCGTTATTAGCTTTTGGTTTGCATCCGCGTCTGCAAATGAAGCCGTTTGCCGTTTCGACATGAAGGACTACGATAGCGCTGGCTACGGGATTCCAAAAAGAAATGGTTTCTACATCGAGGGTCGATTCGGTTGCATCTATCGCTGTGCCTGCCCGAACGGTAGCACTTGGAAAGTGAATCATGTGCATTCAGAAAAGCATTTGGATTTAAATTTTCTTTCCCAAGGAACCGGCGGACCATCGCGAGCAAAATGGTTTTTATGCCCCAATTCAATCAAACCTGGCTCTTGGACGCCGATCCGTGACGAGCTTGGTCGAATCATAGCGTACAACGTCGAAGCTTCGTACGACGATTTCCCTGTTGAAAGAATGAGCTCGTCTCCGCAAATCCAAGATTGGCTCAAGA
>JANPPO010000332.1:0-2603 GCA_031428555.1 Bdellovibrionales bacterium
GCCAGTGCAATTGACCTGAGCTGCCCGAAGTGGAAACAGATTGTTGTAGCGCCATGAAAACAACTTACATATAATTTACACATGCGTGCAAGTCCTGTTTTACGAACACAGCGCGCAATTTTTGAGAACTGTACCAAGGCATAGTTGAGTCAACTCATCAGGGCATTGAATCTAGAGGGGCTTGATGGGTCAAAGGTTATAATCGAACTTTGTCATACTGTCTTCTGATTGGCCGTGCTCCAAGATTCCGGCCTATCCTCCAGCCAATTTTTGGATAGATTTTTCCGATATAGCCTTGAGGTGTCTCAGTATGCTGAAGTTTACTTTTCTCACTCTTCTTATTTTGAGTAACACTCAATTGCAGGCTCAGATCAGAAAACCAAGTTCTGAAATGACTTGCATTGATGGTAGCGTTCGAATTCTTGAGTCAGGTCAGCTCAAAGATTTCAAAGAGAAGTTTTGCTACAGCCTTAAAGAAAATATTTTTGTTTCTGATAATTGCATTAAAGGCGATTGCGGCGTGCTTAAAAAATTTCTCGCAAAGGACTTTAAAGGATACGACTTCTTTTCTCCCTATTCTAGTCCGGGGTTTAAGCTTTGCGATGAGCTTGGACTAAAAGCAACAGTTGTAACTTACGTCCTCCCTAACAGTAAAACTTTCAAATCAGATATGTGTACAGATTCTAGTGATGACTCCTTTATCAATACAAATACCCTTGGCGAAAAGGCTCTAGAGAAAGTGAAATGAACTACTTCATTTTGATTTTTTTCTCTTTTCAGCTAAGCTGGGCGCAAGATCAGAAAGATTGCCCCGAGGGCTTTTCATTAATAGATGGCAGTTGCATTCCTGCCATGGGAATGTTTGGCCAATTCATGGGCATGGGGATGAGCGGTGAAATATTTTGCGATTCTCCTAACGCCGCTCAATCTAAGGCAAAACATTTATTAGAAAACGCCCGATCAAACGTTTCAATTGGCAAAGCGGGAAGCATCATCCAGCAATTAAAAAAACATTCCAAGAAATGTAATGTCGATCTTAATAAAAATTTCGGTGTCGATGAAAGTCAGCTAAGTCTTTGGGAAAGACAGAGCACCGAGAATCTCATCAAAAAACAGAAAAAAGAGATTTCTGAGGCCGTAGAGTTCGGTTATGGTGAAAATCTAATTAGAGATTATGAAGCCACTATTTCTTCTGCTGGAAGAAAGCTAGATCTCGCAGAAATCGCTGAATGGAAGGCAGAAATTCAAAAATCACAAGAAAATGACAAGGCTAGCTGTACAAAAATAGATATGCGACCGAAATTTGCTCCTGTAAGAGATC
Source organism: Bdellovibrionales bacterium (assembly GCA_031428555.1). Lineage (GTDB taxonomy): Bacteria > Bdellovibrionota > Bdellovibrionia > Bdellovibrionales > Bdellovibrionaceae. The sequence goes on from JANPPO010000332.1 coordinate 1,322, forward strand.
AAGACTCAATTGGCTGGTGTTATGCTTTCGCGGCTGCCGATATTCTATCTTACAACTCGGGAAAAGAAGTTTCTGCCTTAGACGTAGCTTTGAGTTATAACGAGGATAATAAAAACTTTAAGGGTATTGGAAAAAAATATTTTGATGCCGATGAGACTTCCTACGAAGGCGGAAAAGTCGCTAATGCCGTTTCAGCAAGCGCAAAAAAAGGTCTCTGCTTGGATGAGAAATTTTCTAGCGATGATTCGAAAAAAATGAGCACCAAGCAAGCCATTAAATCTGTCGAAGAAATAAAGTCGAAGGCAAATTCCAAAGATCCCAATTTTTGGAATTGCGATATGCGTGGATTCAATAGACTGTTTCCCTATGTCAATATTAAAGATTTTTTTGAAATTGTCCAAAAGACCACTAAGGTAGATTTTTTTAACAAGCTTGCGGATAAGGCCTGTGAACCAAGATTACACAATCTTAAAAATGCAAAAGCTCAGACCATAAATTTTCATCGTGCGTCCGCTGCAAAAAAAAATCAGAAGTTTCAAGAAGTTGATGAACAGTTAACCAAAAACAACCCAGTAGCTTTGTCTTTTTACGCACGCCTATTTTTTCCAGGCTCTGACGGCGGCCATGCTGTAACGATCGTTGGAAGAGAGTGGGACACTAAAACAAAACAGTGTGAATATATAATTCGAAATTCCTGGGGCCCTAATTGCTTTTGGCACAACAATTTCAAATGTAAAGATGGCTACGCCCATGTTCCTAGAGGAAGACTTATTCAAGAAGCAATAAGCGCAGACTACATTGAAAAATAGTCCTAAACGAACACTTTCAAAACTAGAGTCATGCAGGCCGGCGTAGCCAGCAACTTCTTGCTTTCCTTAAAAATCGATTCAAATATCAAAGCCGATGAAAAGACAAGTTTGGTTTCTTCTAATTTTTTTACTGGTCTTAGGCTTTCTGCTTGCTCAAAGTAATTTTTGGAAATCAGAAACTCAGCTGACTGAAGCCGAAAGATCGGCTCGGCCACTGATTTCAAAATGGAAAGATATTCTTCAAAGAAAACTACAATCCCCAACTCAGGCAAACGACACAGTTCCATCTACAAAAAGTCAGGCACCTCAGCCTGAGCTCGAAAGCTGGCTTCAGTCTGAATCTCAAAAAATGGATTCGAAATCATATGACAGCGTTTCAGAGGAAAGTAAGCTTCGTCAAAAGGCACAACTGTTAACACCAGAAGATATTAAAAAGCTAAAAACAGCGGCGATTGACATGAATCGCAGTGCAA
>JANPPO010000333.1:0-7182 GCA_031428555.1 Bdellovibrionales bacterium
ACATCATAGGTTTTTGTACGCGCACTTGGCGCAATAATCTTGCTAATCTTTTCCATTCACACCTCCTGTGTTAGTTGGAAAACATTTATTTTAAAAGCCCTTCATAGGCCTTACCTGAGTTATCGGATTTTTTTGTATCAACTTGAGACCAGAAGTCTGGATCTAGACTAAAGGCCTAAGAATGCAGCATGAAAATCAGAACACTTTTAGTGTCCCGATTTTTTCATATCTTCTAGATTTTTTTCAGCTTGCGGAGTTAGCTTTACGCCCACTTCAACTAACTGATCACGACTGACTTCGCTTGGGCAATCAGACATCAAGCACGAAGCTTTCGCAGTTTTTGGAAACGCGATCACTTCACGAATTGCATCTGTTCCACAAAGAAGCATGACTAAACGATCAAGTCCCCACGCGATTCCACCATGCGGAGGTGCTCCGTATTTAAATGCTTCAAGGAAGAATCCAAATTTACTTTGAGTTTCCTCTTCTGACATTCCTAATACTTTAAACATCGCTTGCTGAATTTCGTTACGATATATTCTGACGCTTCCGCCACCCATTTCGTAACCATTGCAAACAAGGTCGTAAGCTTTCGCCAGCATCTTGCCGTAATTTTTTTCGTTTTGTTTAAGCAAATCATCAAACGCATCATCAGCTGGTGAAGTAAACGGATGATGGCGTGCCATCCAGCGCTTATCATCAGGCGAGTATTCGAGTAATGGGAAGTCAGTTACCCACAAGAAGTTATAAGACTTCGTGTCGATTTGTTTTAATTCGCGACCTAAATGAAGCCTTAATACGCTTAGCGAAGCGCACATCACTTCATAGTCGTCACCTATAATAAGAGTTGCATCGCCCTGCTTGGCACCGGTTGCAACTAACATCTCTTTTAGTTTTTCTGGGCTAAAGAATTTTGAAACCGAAGATGTCACACCTTCTGCGTCCCACTTAATCCAGACAAGTCCCTTCGCACCGGCTTTTTTAGCCATGTCCGTGAGCTTATCTAATTGGGCGCGGGAAAATGCTCCGCCCGTTGGAACTGGAATTCCGCGAATGAATCCACCGCGGGCTAAAGTATCGTCAAATACTTTAAATCCTGAGCCATGAACGATTTTCCCTAAATCTTTTATTTCCATGGCAAAGCGCGTGTCCGGTTTATCAGACCCGTAACGATCCATCGCATCCTGGAAAGTCATTCTTGGAATGGCACCGACGGTCATTCCCTTAATTTCTTTCCAGATCAAACGAAGCATTTGTTCGTTGATTGCAATAATGTCTTCTTGATCGATGAAGCTCATCTCGATATCGATCTGAGAAAATTCCGGCTGACGATCTGCGCGCAAATCTTCATCGCGGAAACATCTGGCGATTTGAAAATATCTGTCGAAATTTGCAATCATCAAGAGCTGCTTCAAAATTTGCGGCGATTGAGGAAGCGCATAGAATGTTCCCTGATTCACGCGTGACGGAACAAGATAATCCCTTGCCCCTTCCGGAGTACTTTTAAACATGATCGGAGTTTCAACTTCTATGAAACCGTTATCGCTTAAAAATCTGCGAACAAGTTGCAAAACTTTATGACGAGTAATTAAACTGTTTTGCAAAACCGGCGAGCGAAGTTCGAGATAACGATATTTTAAACGCAGCATCTCATTGACGTTTGGATCATCAATTTGAAACGGCGGTACCGCTGATTCATTTAGAATTTCACAGCGAATAGTTTCGATTTCGATCTCGCCTGTTTTAATTTTGGAATTTTTCATTCCATCAGGTCGAGCGCGAACGATACCTTCGATTGCTAGAACATATTCACTGCGCAAGTCTTTCGCAGATGATGTCTCTGGGTTTTTTGGATCGAGAACAACTTGTACGATACCTTCACGGTCTCGTAGATCGATGAATATCAAAGAGCCGTGATCACGTCTGGTTTCAACCCAGCCCATCAATACGACTTTTTGACCAACGACAGCTTGAGAAAGTTGTCCGCAATAATGAGTTCTCTTCAGTTCTTTTACAAATTTTTGTGAGGCCATGTGCGTTAGGCTCTCATAGCTTGAATCCAGAGTCAAAAACCTCTAATTAATATCTGATAGAGGATGTGCTTATGGCTAAGTTTACTATCAATCACGACGTGAAGCAGCCGGTCGACAAAACTTTCAGCTCAGTTGAAAAGGTTCTGTCAAAAGGCGATGACCTTAAAAAATATGATCCTAAGATTCAGTGCACCTTTGATGCTGCCACAAAAACTTGCAACATAAAGGGATCTCAGTTTAAAGCAGACCTGAAGGTTGAGCCTAAAGGAGATGGCTCGCAAATCGTTGTCACGGTCGACCTCCCTTTGCTTTTGATGCCTTTTAAAGGCAAAATTACCGAGTCGCTGGTGCGTCTCTTCGAAAAACACCTCGGCTAATAGCGAGGCTCTCAAAAATATGGCCAAGATCGTAAAGAAGAAAAAAGCTGGGGTGAAAACTGCAGCTTCATCCCCATCAACAAAGCCTGGTGATAAATCGAAGGCAAAGGCATCTGCGCGCCAAGTAACTGCCGAAGTTGTTGATGAAAACGATGAGACTCCGATTTCTGCACCGGAAGAAAACGAAGATTTTGATGCCCCTGTTGAACCAGAAAAAGCATTAGCTCCCCTTGTTTCATCGCGTGGGCTCACCTCTTCCACTGACCCACTTATAACATATTTAAACGAGATTCGTCGTTACAATGTCATGACTCGAGAGCAAGAACAGGAAGTTGCTAAAAGGTATTATGACAACAAGGACCCTCAGGCGGCTCAGGAACTGATCAAAGCAAATTTACGATTCGTTGTAAAAGTCGCCGCTGAATATTCGAAATTTGGCGCAAAAATGATTGATCTAATTCAAGAAGGTAATATTGGTCTGATGCACGCGGTGAAAGAATATAATCCGCACAAAGGTGTTCGCTTGATCACTTACGCCGTCTGGTGGATTCGCGGTTACATTCAGGAATATCTCATGAAACAATTTTCGATGGTGAAAATTGGAACGACTCCCAACCAGCGAAAACTTTTCTATCAACTTCAAAAACAAAAAGAAGAGTTAGAACGAATGGGTCTAGTCGGCGTCGAAGCCATCAGCGAAAAATTAGGAATCCCCGTCGCTGAAATCGAATCGATGCAAAACCGTCTCACTTTCAGGGATGTCAGTCTTGATAAACCCGTCAGCGAAGATGGGTCCGTCACGTTACAAGACCTTCAGCGCGGTGGAGACGAAACACCAGTTGATGAAAGAATCGCCCAAGCCGAAATGATCGAACTTCTTCGGGAAAAGATCGACGAGATCAGGCCGTTGTTAAACGAAAGAGAAAAAATTATTCTGGAAGAGCGTTTATTAAACGATGAACCGCTCACTCTTCAAGAAATCGGTGAGAAATATAAAATCACCCGCGAAGCCGTTCGCCAAGCCGAAGTCAGACTGATGAAGAAAATCAAAGACCGCATGGGAACTGTTAGCTAAAAAGGTGAGCCTCGCCGGCCGCCAGTCCACTTTTCTTGGCGGCCGGCGAGGCTCGACGCTGCGTTAGGTAGACTTTCATCCAGTCCCAAAATAGCTTTAGACCTTGAGCCTGCATGCTAGCAATAGAGATGGTTTGCCCACTCTTATTTTAGTAAAATTTAAGAATGAGTCGTTTATTCTTTTTCCTTAGCCCTATCCTATTTTTTACTTCATTAAATGCTGCTGCGAAAGAAACCTGCAGCTCAAAAGATCTCCTTGATCGTTCGTGTGCTTTCTATGAAAAGAACTCAGATAAAGAATTTTTTATAACATCTGGCGGGCAAAAGTTTCGAAATCCAAGTTATGTTCCGTCTCAACAAGCAATTAATTCACTAAAAGATGGTGGAATTGTAAGTAGGCAAAATGGAAATACAATTACAGCAATGTACCCTGCTTTAGACGACGAAAAGATGGCGGCTCAAATGGACTCAATGCTTGAGCTCAGTATTAATACCGAAAACATACTGTCTAAGACAGAAGCTAAAAAATTGCCAATCAAAAGCTTTCGATCAGTAGCGAATTATTCTGTTATATTTCAAATTCTACAGTCAGCATTTCCCGCAGAAAAAGCATTCCAAACGGGTGAAGGCTTTAAAATTTATATTCCAAAACCAATTAATGACCCAAAAGGGAAAATGTCCGAACTAACGAGTAGTGACGTAGAAGATTTAAAAAAGACGATTGGCGCAGAAAACTTAGGAAAGCTAAAAGCTATCTATTTAGAGCAAGCAAAAAATGTTACATACAATCCATATCCAGCAGTTGTGCCTCCTAAACCCGCAACTCGATTCTTATCGGAACAAAAATTTAATGAAAGTAACAAAAGGATCGCAAACCTTCAAAAGTATACACAAGCGAAACTAATCAATTTAATCAAAAATGGCCGTTCAGATAGCCAACTTTCAGCCGAACAAAAAAGTTTGATAAAAAAAATTGAGACAGTCCAATATATAAACCCTCGAGACCCAAGAGCTGAATCCACAGGAGAATGTGCTAAAGGCGGCGCCGCATACTACTTTCCACCAACTCATTCTGTTACATTTTGCGAAGGTATCTACGATTTACCTGATTCACAGGTTGTTCAAATACTTTCTCATGAAATGGGACACTCGATAGACCCATGCGTGAGTCAAAACTTTCTGCATGAAGTTAATACCGAAAAATTAGAACAGCTGTTACGTCAGGATGCGGCCCCAAATGAAAATAGGGATTCGGAAGCGGTTCATCTAACTAACGAAATTGTTAAAAAACTTAAGCAAACAAATCGTAAGTATATAAACGAATATAATGATCTAACTTTAGACCCGCCTGTCGAAAAAGCCCTAACGGAATCGGGAGTCATCACAAGAATATCAAATGGAGTAACCGAAAAAAATTATCCATTTAACTCTGTTCGTGCCTGCCTGATCAAAGAAGAAAATATTGACGACATCACGAGTGCTGATATTGACGCTGAAATTAATTATCTTAGGTCGTACAAAAAAAGAACGGGTACTTTATTTAATAAGGAAGAAGAACAAGGAATAAGAGCCGCGAAAAATAGACTCAAAACTTGTGCTGGAACTAACCTAAAAATATCAGAGGTCAATGAGGCAATGTGCGACTTTTTTGGTTCGTTTGCACAAGCCGAATATTTAAACGATTATCCGCCAAAAAATGAAACCGATGCCTTTGCATCGATGTCATTCTTTACTGCGGATTCCTGCAGAAATAACCCCAAACTACAAAGTGCCCATCTTGATCACATGGCATCTCTCCAGGAACCGCATCCACATTCATTTAGAAGGCTCCACTCTGTATTTTTTAAAATGCCTGGAATTGCTGATCATTTTGGCTGCGAACTAAAGCCAAAATCGAAGTGTTTTGTAAATCAGGAACATCTCTTGTCAAAAAAATCGAATTCTTCGAATAAGGAAGCGGGCCAAAAATGATCCTGTTTATCATGCTGTTTCAATTTTTCACACAATTAGCACATGCTGAAATTACATCCGAACACTTTGTCGTTGTGGGTAACCACAACAAAAATATGATCTCGATCCGCGAACACAAAGTAGAAACTGGAAAAGGTTTTTCAGCCATACGGTCAATCGAAGGCGGCAGAACCACGGGGCATACTTTATCTGAAAACCGTTACATCGAATTAAAGCGCGATCTCGATAAAGCCATAAAGCCAATGAAGCAAACTGATGTCCGCCGTATCGCAAGTTGTGATGACGAAATTCTTGTAGGGAGCAAAGCTCGCAAGGGACCAGCAGGTCTAAACCGAGTGTGCCTCAGCCAAGAAGCTGCAGAATCGCGAAAAGCTATGGTGAATTGGATTAAAAAAGTTTCCCGCGATCTTTAAAAAACGATGCGCGCAGGCTGATCATTCACTTTTGTTCTATTTACAGTAGCTCTCGATTTGTTTTTTGAAATCTGAAATTCTTGACGTATTCGAATACCCTGCTTGCTCGTAAATCCTTGCCCATGATTTACATCGTTTTGAATAGACCTGTACTGTTGCTTCAAACTTTTGTTTTTCTGCTGTAGTAGTTGCTGCATTTGCCTTGGCTCTCATTCTTTGAACGTGCGCAACATCTTCCTGAAAGCTTTCAATAACATGACCAGCGCGATCGTTATCATTGGCGAATTTCATTCGTGCCGCTTGGTCGATGGATTTTTTTGCGTCAGTCGAATTTAATTCCTTTTGTCCTAGATTGTAAATTGGATCAGTTCTAAAATTTGATTCTGCTTGGGCATAGTAAGGATTTTGAGTCGGCGCAGGTGTAGGCGGAGTTGATGGCTTGGCCGTTTCGACAGGCTTTGATACTTCGACAGGTTTATCTACGGTTGTTGGCTTGAGTGCCGCGGGAGGAGGTTTAACGACGTCCGAAGCAACCGCTCGCCCTGCATCAAAGTCTCCGCTGACAACAGACTTGATTTCTTTTTCGGAAAGTCCAGCCGTTCGCATTCGCTCAATTCCTTCAGCTTTTAGCTTTTCATAGTTACCAGTTAGAGTTCGCTTGGCATTATTATAGATCATGATCGAAGCAACTTGGTCGTCATTGATTGCCCTACCGAAAACCTTCTTACCCATATCTTCAGTTGGACCCCGGTACATTTTCCAAGAATCATGTTCTTTGATATCAACCGTCGCTTTATCAACGGCTTTGACTCCAGGTGCTGCGTCTCCTACATAACCACGTTTAATCATGAAATCGGCTTCGACTTCAGAAAACCCACCCTCTTCAATTAAAACCCGTTTTTTCTCTCGAAGAGATTTTCCAGAATAAGTTCCGTAGAATTCGCCATCATCGGATTTAACATTGTGAGCTTTTTCATATGCCTTAACTTCTTTTTCGTTAAGGGGCTTATTTGATCGGCCAATTTCGCTCTCTAATTTCTTGAGCTTTTCTTCCTTACCTAACGTTGCGATCTCGGTCTGAGCCTTTGCAATCCGGCCATCGCGCCCCAAGTTGGTTAGATCTTTCACTGATTCTTCGACCTTAGCTAGCCGAACTTTTGTTAGCTTAGCTAACCGAGCAGCTTTGATAGCAAATAGAGATGGAATCGCAACAGATGCAATCGTCGCCGCAATTTCACATCGAATTGCTAATGCTTGAGCAGGATTGTAACATTCCAATGAAAGATTAAGGTCTTTAACCATTTCTTCTACCAT
>JANPPO010000334.1:0-4089 GCA_031428555.1 Bdellovibrionales bacterium
AACTAAAAACTGGGTTTTAATGCCTAAGCCAAAGATTCTAGAAATTTCTAAAACAGTCGAACTAGATGACCACAAATGGGTTGGATTTTGGTGTAACACCGGGGTCCCCCACTTTGTTTTAGAGCAACCGAAATTAAGACATGATGTTTGGTTAGAGGTTTCTAAAAAATTACGAAACCATCCAGACTTCGGCGCCAGAGGATCAAATATTACTTGGGCGCAAAACTCTGACGATCATGTTATCGCAGTCACGTACGAGCGTGGCGTAGAAGATTTCACACAAGCTTGTGGAACCGGCGCATTCGCCGCAGCCTTATGGTGGAAAAACCAAGATCAACAGAAGAAAAATTTTGAGATAGCAATGCCAGGTGGAACTCTATCGGTTGTTTCTCATGAAACTGGTTGGATGATGACGGGGCCTGTGGAAAAATTAGGGGATTGGAGCATTTCGTGAAAAAAATCGAAGGAGTTATAACGGCACTTGTGACCCCGTTTAATTCTAAAATGGAAGTTGATTTTAAATCTTTAGAAAATCTAGTTAAAGATCAAATTAAAAAGGGTGTTCAAGGATTTGTTGTGAACGGAACAACAGCAGAAAGCCCAACGCTTGAAGAATCGGAAGTAAAAGATATTTGGCAGGCTGTAAAAGCCAACTCTAAAGCCGATACACTTCTGATCTTGGGCACTGGTTCCAACTCAACGAAGAAAACAATTGAGAATACGAAGATTGCAAAAGATTGGAAAGCGGATGCGGCGCTTGTCGTGGTTCCGTACTACAATAAACCAACTCAACGTGGTTTGTTTCAGCATTTCAAAAAGGTTGCCGAGGAATCTGGGACGCCAGTTATTTTATATAATGTTCCAGGCAGAACTGCGTGCCCAATGGGCGTAGAAACAGTTGTCGAGCTATCGCACGTGCAGGGAATTATTGGAATTAAGGATGCCACTGGAAACATGGACACCGCAGATCTTATCAATCAGCAAGTAAAGCCTGGTTTCACAAAACTTTCTGGTGATGATGGGACTTATGCAGATTATTTAAACTTTGGTGGTAACGGAATTATTTCTGTGGGCTCTCATGTGATACCAGACGTATTTTTAAAAATAACAGAGCTTGCGCAAAATAAAAATGTAGAGGCTGCGCAAAAACTTCAAGAAAATTATAAAGAACTGGTTGCCGCTTTGTATGCTGAATCAAATCCGATTCCTGTGAAAAAAGCCTTAGAGCTTTTAGGAATTATTGAAACAGCAATTTTAAGACTTCCACTTCTTGAAGCAGGACAATCCACTGTTGAAAAATTAAAAAGAAACTTTCAGCAGAAGGGCTTGATGTCGTGAAATCAATTCGCAAATTAAAATTTGGAATCATTGGCGCAAGCGGAAGAATGGGTCAGGAAGTTAAAGCACTTGCTTTATCAAGCGGCCATGATGTTGTAGCGGAACTTACGTCAAAAAACTTTTCACAGTATTTAAAATCAAAAACTGCGACAAGGCCCGATGTGTGGATTGATTTTTCAACCCCTGAAGCTTTGGATATTTTGTTAGATCAGTTAGGCAAGTTCCCGACTCCAATTGTTTCTGGCACGACGGGCTTTAATGCTGATCAGTTATCAAAACTTAAAAAGTACGCAAAGAAAGCAAGTGTCTTTTGGGCGCCGAATATGAGCGTCGGTGTTGCGCTCGTAACAAAAATGCTTGAAGTCTATGATTCCTACAGCGACTTTGATTTTCAAATTGATGAAACTCATCATAAATTAAAAAAAGATAAGCCAAGCGGGACCGCAATTCTACTTCAAGAAAAGCTCGCAAAAGTTTTAGGAAAGAAAAATATTCCAGCTCCGCTTTCAATTCGTGGTGGTGGCGTTTACGGTATTCACCGAATTCAGGCTTTGTCTGATGAAGAAATTATTTCGATTGAACACACGGCTTTAAACAGAAAAGTTTTTGCCAAGGGTGCGCTGTGGGCAGCTCAGCAGATTATGCAGTATAAAAGTGGATACTTTGAAATGAAGGACTTACTTAAAATATGACACCTCAAGCATTGGTCCATGTTCAAGTTGAAGCTTTTGAAGGACTTAATCGCTTAAAACAAAAAATAATTAATTTAAGAAAAGCAGTTAAGATCGTAAATGCTTCAAGTGCTTATAAAAGAAAAAGAAATGCCGAAGAAGGCCGAGAATACTTCGAGATCGTCTTACAAATCGAAGGCTGCGCCAATGGGGACGAATACTTAAAAGTCTCGAAAGAAGCCGAAGTCGAGCTTCTAATAGTCGAAGGCGAGCTCAGATTAGATCCTGAACTCACTTTGCCAAATCCCAAGCTGCAATTAGATGCTTTTGTGCTTCATTTGGCGGCAGAATGTGCCCCCTATTGGGAACACCGCGTGAAAAAGAAGTCTCTATTAGAGTTAGATCAAGAATCTGTAGTAGAAGAGCCTGTGGAGTTTTTGACTCAAGGACAAGCCTTGATTAACTTATGAAGGCATAAAGAGGAAACAAAATGAAATTTTTTATCGACAGCGCAGACATTGAAGAAATCAGACAAGCCAATAAAAAAGGCTGGGTCGATGGTGTTACAACAAATCCAACTTTAATCGCAAAAAATGGAAAAGATTTTCACGAGACGATTAAAGAAATTTGTAAAGAAGTTCGCGGGCCCGTTTCTGCAGAAGTTATCTCAACTAATTCAGAAGAAATGTTTAAAGAAGGTTTAACTCTCGCAAAACTTGCAGATAACGTTGTTGTTAAAATTCCTATGATAGAAGAAGGATTGGTTGCAGTTAAGAGATTAGCAGCTGAAGGCATTCAAACGAATGTGACTTTAGTCTTTAATCCACTTCAAGCCCTCTTGGTCGCAAAAGCTGGTGGAACAATGGTTTCCCCGTTTGTTGGCAGACTAGACGATATCGGTCAAAATGGAATGGCTATGGTTGAAGAGATCATTCAGATATTTAGAAATTACGATTTCACAACTGAAGTCCTGGTAGCAAGTGTGCGTGGACCTCTTCATATCGAACAAGCAGCCTTAATGGGCGCAGATATTGTTACTGTTCCTTACAAAGTCATGCAGGGCATGACTCAGCATCCACTGACTGATAAAGGCCTTAAAATGTTCATGGATGACTGGAACAAGCTAGGCAAAAAGTAATGACTAAATGGCTTTTATTGCTACCCTTTTTATTAACTGTCGGATGCCAGACTGGAATTTTCATTAAGGAATCTCCAGCTGCATTAACAGAGATCAGAAAGGCCGTAGTCACTGTTTTAGGCCAACCCAAAAGCACAAGTCAAAACGGTCGCGAACTTGTTTCAGAATTTCATGATAAGCGCGGCCGGATCGATGCTGCGCTATCTAAAGCTAAAAACCGTTACTTCACAAAGGTTTCAATCTTAGGTGAACGACGTCCGTACGATGTTAAAGTCGAGGTTTTCCAAGAAGGAAAAGTTGAGGATCAGTATTACGAAGTCATCGCCGAAGACAATGAGCTAGCCCAAAAGCTGGCTAACCAGATCGAGACCACCCTTAACGAAAGTCTTAAGAATCGTAACGTTATTGACGACTTCCGCGCTTTCTAAATATCATAAAGACTGAGTAACCAAAGAGTACTCTGGTTTTCCAAGGAATCAGTGCTCTAAAAAAAGATAGGCAGAAATTCTGGCTAAGCTTCTTATAATTTATTTTTCGGCTCTCGCGTTCTGCACATTTGTGCCGGCCAAGGTATCTTCGGTTCCATTTATTAATTTAGCTCAGTCTATTCAATTTGAAATTGATCCGAACTCACCGGTTATCTCTGTAGAGAAAGATTTCTTAGAGACTGCAAAAAAAGTCGAAGCACCAGTTAGGTTTACAAACCTTAATTCAGTTGTTGGAAAAGCTTTTGAATTGAGAACAATTGCTGCGGCGAAAGTGCCAACGCCAAAAAGACCTGTTTTAGATTATTCGAAGATTACACGTGGCGATGCGCTTTCTCACCTTACAATTTCAGGGCCCCTTGAGCTTAAGCAAGGCCTTGCATTAACAGATGAGCACAGAATCGAGATTCACCAAGAGAATAAAGGAACTGTTTTAGAGTTCGGTGACGTCGATATT
>JANPPO010000335.1:0-4109 GCA_031428555.1 Bdellovibrionales bacterium
AAACTTAAACGTCTTAGCATTGCCGCCATACTTTCCGGTTCCGGATTAGGTGCCACTATTTTGTGGTACAAATCAACGGATCGCTCTCTGATGAACTCGGGCGAAATCCCGTTAGCTCAGGTTGGCCGTGTTTCTGACGAAGTACTTCGCCGCCCACCTACAAGACTCCTTTGGCATTCAGTTAACACAGGTGATTCGTTGTTTAATGGCGAAGCAATTCGAACAAGCACATTAGGTGAAGTCCGAATTCAGTTCGAAGATGGTCGTTATATCGATATCGAACCCGATTCATTGATCGTTTTGTCAAAAGCCCAAGGCGAAATCTCTTTAGACCTCATGGAGGGTGGACTTTTCGTTAACGCCAAAGCGGACGGTGCAGCAACTGCTGGCCAAGGCGGGCTTGTTCTCAATTCAGCTCAAGGCAAAGTTGATCTAAGCGGAGCCAGTGCCAGCCTTTCTAAAGCTGAGGGTCAAAACTTAAACCTTCAAGTCGTTGAAGGTAGCGCCATTATTAAATCAAAAGATGGAAAAACAAAAGAAATCAGCAGCGGAAATTCTGGAAGCTTAAGTTCAACAGGAATTCAGTTTGATTCAAACCAACTGAAGATCATATCTCCTACGCCTAATAAGGCGACTTATATAGACCCAACTAAAAAGCCTGAGATCAACTTTCAATGGACAGGATTTCCAAAAGAATGGAAAGTCTCTGCCCAAGTCGGCACTGCAAGAAAACAGTTAAAAGATGTCGCAACTGGTGACTTAGGAATAGATAAATTAAGCGCAACGCTATCATTAGGTAAACACTATTGGAGATTAGTCGCTCGTGATCCAGCAACAAATGAAATCAAAGCCGAAAGCCCTGTCTATAGATTAGAAGTTATTGCAAGAAGTACCCCGACTTTGTTGGCGCCGACTGCAAATGCATCAGTCGAAGCAGAGACTTTCCCAACTTCAGTTCAATTCATGTGGCAAAAATCAGAAGAAGAAAGCCAACTCGTACTTGAAGTTGCAAAAGATGCGCAATTAAAACAAAAAGTTGCGACTCAAAATATCGGAACTGAGACAAAATTTAATTTAGCTAACTTAAGCGAAGGTACTTACTACTGGCGCATGAGTTCGTATTTTCCAAATGTAAAAGAGCCTTGGTCAGGTCCACTTCAACAATTTAAAATTGTTAAAAAGGCTGATTCAAAACCAATTCCAGTAAGCGTTTCTTGGGACAAAGTTAATCCGCAGCAATATTTTATCGGCGAGCCTGATCTAAAATTAGCTTGGACAGCGGGGCCTCAGACTGAACTTGTCACGAATTGGAAAGTCACTTGGAAAGAAGAAAATGATGTTGGCGGAGCTGGCCAATTTGTTGAAACTTCTGATAAGAGTTTAGCTACAAAAGTGAGTAAGCCAGGTCGCTACTTAGCAAGTGTTGAAGCTTTTGATGCCAAGGGTCGCTTGATGGGTAAATCAGAACAGCTACTTTTAAATGTAGAAGAAAAACCAGTTCTTCCTGCCCCACAACTTCTTCCACTAGAAGGCCAAATAGTATCAAGAGCTGACGGTCGCGGTGAGCTGACTTGGAAAGATATCGAAGGCGCAAAAGAATACGAAATGGTCGTATTGAGCAAAGATGGTAAAGAGTTTTTAAAGAAAAGGTTTAAAGATAACAAAATGACTTTGATTAACCTGATGCCAGGCGAATACACAGTCAACCTTGTATCCATTGACGAATTCGGCAGAGCCAGTGCTGTTCCAACACAAAGATCTTTACTAGTTCCTGATAAGAGTAATCTGAGAGCTCCCGCTTTGAAGAAAGTGAAGGTCAACTGATGCTTCGCTTTATGTCTTTGATACTATTCTTCATCTGTTCTTTCGGAAGCGTGCACGTTCGCGCTGCTGAACCAACGTATAGACGTGTGGTGAATTTCGAATGGGAACCAATCGAAGAAGCTAAGTATTACGAGATCGAGATCCGCAAAAAAAATAAAAACAGCAAAGCTTCAAGCTTCAAAACTGAAAAAGCTGAATGGACTGGAAAACTAAGTGTTGGCCACTACGAATTCAGACTTCGTTCTCTTGATAATCGAAAAGTTCCAGGTGACTGGAGCGGTTATGCAGAGCTCGATGTTATGCTTGAACCTACTAAGCCCAAATTCCCAGGAACAGATGCGCAAATCAAAGCCGCCGATGCTGAAAAGCATGAAGTCAATTTTGAGTGGGAACAAACTCCGGGTGCGACTGGTTACTCTGTGGAAATCTTCAACGAGGCTGGCGAATCTGTAGCTGCCGATAAAGTGTCGTCTCCAAAATTTTCTACGTCTTTGTTGGCTGCAAAAAGTTATACTTGGAAAGTTAAAGCCATTTCTGCAGAAGGTTTAGAAAGTGAAACTTCTGAAGCTCATAAGTTTACTTTAATTGGACCGAAATTGGAAAAAGTGCAGATTGAAAAACCTGAAAATGAATTCGTTCGTGAAGTAAAATGGACTGGCGTTGAAAACGCGGCTCTTTATGATGTCAGCGTTCACAAATATAATCCGCAAATAAAAAAATGGCAGAAATTTAAAGAGTACGAAGATTACAAAGAGACAAGCCTTCAGTTTGAATCTGACTGGCCAGGTGGTCAGTACCGCTTACAAGTTAAAGCCAAAGCCGAAGCCCGAGAAACCTCGGATTTTGCCAGTGTAAACTTCCCCGTTCGTGATGGAAATCGCGGACCTGCTGCGGAATACGTTCAAACGATGAGAAAATCTATCGACCGCATTGATGGCTGGTTTTCACATGCAAGTTGGTATGCTTCTTCAATTTCTTTAAAATCTCAATACCGTGATACTCTAGCTTTTAGTACAAATGCAGTGACAGGTACCGGTCGACTTGGAATGGGTCTACTTAAATCAGATTCAGCTTGGGGCTTTCGTTTTATCCTCGATGCCGGCGGATATGTTTTTGATAATGACGTCTACAACTTCTTCGGAACAGAAATTTCCGCGATCAGAAAACAAACGACCTCTGACCGCGCTGAAGTCCGGTATTTAATGGGTGTCTTCAGCCGTGAATTCCCTGCCCTCTGGACAACTGCTACAAGTACCACTTCAAATGCATTAACGCCTAATAATGTTGATAGAAAGTACAGCAAAGGTGGCGTTGTCGGAGCCCAAGCTGGAATTGAATATTGGTATTCGATGACTCCAAAAATTGGTTTCCAGGCAAATGCGCATCTCTATCTTCCGATGACTGAAACTGAACTACCAAATGGTGGTAAGTATTCTGGCGGCGATTTTAATTACAGTGTCGGTGTTTTAGGAAGTTACCGTTATTCGAACAGATTAACAGGCCTTATGGGTCTTAATTTAAGAGAAGAAAGTTTCACTTACTCAGATAACTCAGACTCTGCTGGCTGGAATTCGGGCATACTTGCCGGTCGCTCATCTACCAAAGTTAAAACGACAGTATCCGGTATTTATTTAAACCTTATAGCCGAGTACTCTTTTTAGTATGGGAGGATTGACAATGCGTATTCCTATTTCAGCAAAATTAATCATCCTGACTACGGTACTACTAGTTATTGTAACAGTAGCAATCGCACTTACAAGTTCTAACTATTTTGAAAAGACTTCTCTTCAACGAGAAGAAAGTATTAACTTAGATTACGCGTCTGCAAAATCTTCTGAAGTTGAAAACTTGTTATCTACACTGGTTGGGAAAACCCAGGTGTCGTCATCGTTGTTAATGAAATCGAATGATGCAGGTTCAGAGTTTCAATTTAACTTTAATCAAGAACCTGACATGATGGGAATTGAAATTTACGAATCTGCTGTAGGTGGATCAGTCACAACTCGATCATCGCAAATTAAAGAAGATGAATTTATAAAGCAAAAAGTTGATAAGACTTATTTTACTCAGCTCAAGCAACAAATGCCCTTCCCTTTTAAAAGCGTATTTCAGGGTCAAATTGAAGTTTTGAATTGGTCACAGGCGCAGAAGCCTTCAATTCTTGTTGTAGGAATTCCGTTAATAAAAGATTCTTTTGGACGAATCACCCATGTTGCTGTTGGCTATTTTAAATTAGCTCTGATCCAAAAACCTTTTTCTGAAAAAAAGGAAAGATCATTCCAGCT
>JANPPO010000336.1:0-5482 GCA_031428555.1 Bdellovibrionales bacterium
AGAAACTGCTTGTGACTTTCCCACTCTTTTTGCGAACTCGATGAAACCATACATGCGCGCATTTCTTTAGAGTCCGCGCCTGTTAGCTTCAACAGCTCAGGCTCTTCTGTTTGCCGCGGCAATTTTTTAAGCGACTCAACGTAATTCCAAAAGTTATTTGGAGCCAGGTCACTTAGGCAAACCCCAACTAATGCTCTTAAGTCTCCGTAAATATCCTGAGTTAAAGTTGCAGGTCGATAGTTAACTAAAATACCAAAGTCTTCAGAGAGCTTTTTCATTATACCAAGCGATTCAAAACAAATCGGACTCATCATATCGCAAATAAATAATCCAGCGCTTTTAGAGCCAGTGGAACCAAGCTTAATCACACCATCTTGCGGCCAGCTGATTGATTTAGTCGGTGGCTCTAAAAAAAGTAGAAAAGGTTCCGAGATTTTAGCAACCAACATCTTTTTTAAGGCAGTTTTTTGAAACTTGTCTCTTAAGTCAAGTCTCATGACTTGAAGGCTTTGCGGAGCTAAAAGTTCCGGATTAATCCCATGCTGACTAAGCCAAGCTAAGAATTCTTTATCTTCGGTTGCAGAGGGCGCAACTTCTAAAGAAAACTGCACTCTCAGTTTTTCCACAAGAAGTTCAATGCTGACATTTAAGAAATTAAAATAGTAATCGCTATCATAAATTAGTTGTTCCAAATCATCGGCTTTTACCTGCCGCTCTTTCAGGTGAGGCGCACGCAGCCATATGTCCTGACGAGAAACCGTAGCAGGTCCCCAAATAGCTGCAGGTTCGGCATCAGCTTTCCCAGCAGATTTAATTTCGATTTTGAGACCGGTCCATTCATAGTTCGTGACCGGCTTTGGCTTAGAAATGTAGGCAAACAACAAGACAAGACACGAAAGAACAATCGCTATGACAATAAAGTATTCAGAGTTTTTCCTAGAAAAAACTCCCATCAGCTAAAGAGGTTCTTTATTTTTCTAAAAGTTACTTTAAACCAAGAATCACCGTGGTTATTAACTTGATCTTGAATCATGCGGTCTAAAGCTTCTTTAGAGATAGGTCCTTCAACCACTTCACCATTAATTAAAGCGGTTGGTTGCGCGCGAACGCCAGAAAGTTTAGAAAATCGTAAGTGATCGTTAACTAGATTTCCATGTTTTCTCGAGACAACGCAATTTTTGAATTCTTCCTGATTTAACTTAAGCTCTGAAGCCAGGTTATAAATCGACTCTTCAACTGCAGCAACACCGCCGGCTAAAATTCTTTGCACATAAGAGCGGAAATGTTTTTTGCCTTGGTCATTCGCACACATTGAAGATTCAGCAAGTAAACGAGAGCCTCTATCCTGCTCGAAAAAATAATGATTGAACGAAACTTTTAACTGACCATGATGCTGCTTTTCGGCTTCTATGGTGTTCTTAATTAGCTCTAAGCAAGGACCACAGTTCATATCAGAAAAAATTTGTATATCAATTGGAGCATCAGAAAATCCCCAAGCCGCATTTACAGACTGAGAAAAGCTAATCGCCAATTTTTCTGGCAATGCCGATATCAAAATAGGTTCAGACTGAACTTTCTTTGCAAAATGGCTTTCCAAAGCACCATTCTTTTTTCGTTCTTCAACGATCGCACCAAGCTTGGCTTTAACTTCAGGAGTTAAATCAGGTTCAGAAAGATTTGATTCCTTCACAAACTGATCAATTTCAGGTTGAGTCGCCGCACCAGCATCACCATAAACATTCTGCTTCAAATATTCTTCTAATGGAATTTTCGCAGCATCCGCAAGTTTCGCGTATTCACTTCGGATAACAATTCCCTTAACGCGACTTACGATTTCCTGAACTTGGCGACGCTTCAAAGACATATATTCAATCGAAGAAGATCCCAAATCACCTTTGCTAAGCGGACGACCATTGATTGAAGCAACTAGTTCCGGAGTTCCGGTCTGTTCCAAAGCAACGGTCACATTTGTGCTACTCTTGATTTTATTTTTACCTAACACTTCTTCTACTTTGCCAGAGATTGGCAAAAAGAACTTCATTGCAACTTTGCCAGTATCCGGAGCTTCCAGCGCCATTTCATAAGCTCGAGTAAAAAGAAAATCATTTTCCATCGTCATCATTTCCTGAAGCGGTGCCGACTGACTCACCACCATCGGTTTTGCGATCTGAAAATCTTTGTAAGACGCGACGGCATCAGCCGACTTGGTCTGTCCGTATCGAAACTTAACGCCAGATTTATCTTCGAAGCTCGAAACATCTTTTTTTGCGCAGCTAATAGTTAGCGCAGAAACTATTGAAAAGATTAGATAAAGACATATTTTTTTCACGGGCGGTCCTTCGATTAAATTGATTAAAGGCGACTCTTAAATAGTATCGTCTGTGAGTGAGAATTCAAGTCTCAGGCAGTCCTTAGTCCCGGGCTTTTTCGCAACCTACTTAGCCTTTAGTCCTAAAGAATAACAAGCAAGTAGAGTCACGACTTCAATGACGTGTTGTCCGTTCTCTAAATTAGGGCCAGGCTCGCTACTAATCTACGTACGAAAAATGCAAAATAAAACGGAATGAAAATAACGGGCACCGATCGCGTACTATTAATTTATCCGATCGTCTTTTATATTTTAGCACTGAGTTTTGCAGTTGGTGGAAAATATATATTTCCTTCGGCATGGGGAGTTCAGCAGATCAAGCTGGGTGCAGTGTTCGTTTTTGTTCTCTTGGGAAATTTCGCACATAACTTTATCAGTCTTTGGCAGCTTTTTAGAGTTCAGGAATTTCAAGAGTGGACGCGCGAGTACCGCTTCATGAAGCTCAGCATCTGGCAACTTTTAGCAATCATATTCCTGTTTTTTACAGGACTTGTCTTTTTACTGCCCAATGGCTTTGATCCATTCGCGCCCCCGAAAGAAATTCCACTCTACGCGCGTGTCATAATATTTTCACTCGCAATGATTAACATTCATCATACCCTTGCGCAGTTTAAGGGGATTAGCATTAGCCTCTCTCATCGTTACTCATCTGATAAGGAAAAGATCGGTTCTATTACTCAAAAAGAAAAAACTTTTTATAAATTCCTCTTGATCGACGCAATCTTTTTCGTTGGGCCAACGCTTCTGCTTCAAAATCAACTCATGGAGAATCTTTTTTGGCCACGAACCCTAATTCTATTTGGATTTTATGCTTGGATTACCTTTCATTATTCAAAACTGCCGAAGCAAATGGCCTGGATGAAGATTATTTATAACGTTCGCAATATTTATCGCTTCTTTTTCACCATTCATCCAGTGATTGCATTTATTGGATTTGGTCTTCACGGCGCAGATGCTTTGATCATTTATTGGAATAGTTTGAATAAAAGTGCGTCTGCCGCAAAGAAGGCTTTAAAACTCGAGTTTCTGTGCTTGCTGGTCATTTTTGGAGTCTCGTACATACTTCTTTATAGAGCTCCCAAGCCAGCACTTATTATGACGGCCTACTTCATTCCAGCATTCCTGGTAACCCACTATTTGATCGAGGGCTTTATGTACCGAATGCAAAACCCAGTAACGCGAAACCATATTTCGAAAATTATTTAACTTAAGTGGAAAAGAAGAAATGTTAAAAATTAGAACCATTATTTTCTCAGCACTCGCAATTCTGCAGATCCCAACATTTGCTCAAGAAGAAGAACAAGATGCGTCGAAGCTTGAGGGTCTAACGGTAACCTTTGGATTTTTAACTCCGGGTCTTTTAATCGCAGCGGATTTACCAAAAGCGGGGACCGAGACACTTAACTTCAAGCCAGCAACGCAAGGTAAGACATTTTTGGGTTTCGATTACAACAATTACGGCTTGAGCATTTCAACCTTTAATCCAAAAGAAGAGCAATTTAAAGAAAAGTTTGGAAACGGAAATGCTCAAGATTACCAATTTCGTTTTCTTTACGAAGAGATTTATTTCGAAGCTATTTATCAAAGATACCGTGGCTATTATTTGGAAGATCCAAGAGCCGTTTCATCAAGTCCATTTGGTCCCAATGGCGAGTACCCTCAATACTCAGGCCTTAAAACAGAGCATTATGGATTTCAGTTTATCAAGTTTCGAAACTTGGAAAGATTTAGTCCAAAACGTGCATTCGATTTTACAGAAGCGCCAAAAGGTAGCGGCGGAAGTTGGTTTTATTCCGGATCATTAAATAAGCACAGAATTACGACACCTATAAGCTTAGTTCCAGCGATGCCTCTTGATAATTATGGCAAGCTGGCAGATCTTCGCGCGGCAGAGGCCACAACATTAGCTCTCGGTGGCGGCGGAGCTTACAGCTATGTCTACAGAGATCATTGGGTGCTTTCAGGATTATTAGGTTTCTCTTTAGGCTCTCAGTTAAGTAGAGCAAAATATTTGAGCGACGATGAAGAGTCCTCGCGAGTAGCCTCAAAACTAATCGCCCGCATTGGCTTAGGTTATTCCGGGAAAAAATTTATTGCGGGACTTCAAGCTGCAACTGATACAACCATCATTTCTAACAGCAGCTCTCGCTTTGACCTTATGTCCTCGCAAGTGGTGCTATTCGGCGGCTGGCGCTTCTAGCCCGACACCCCATACCAACGGCCAACATCACGGATCGACGGTGTCATTCGAAAATCTGCAAGTCATCGCGGCTCGCGAATAACACATTTTTTGGTCAGACCCTGAAAAGAAGTTAAAAAAAGACCCCATAAATCGTCTCCAATCAGCAGAGGCCAGGCATAGACTTTGCTCTACTCAGGGTTGGGAAACCTTATGGAAACAAATGTGTTCTTTAAAAAACTGATTTTCGCTCTGACAACGGGTTCAATCCTTGTCTATTTGGTTTCGTTTCATTCAGTGGGACAAACGAAATTAGCAGCGAAAAACAGACAGCAATGCCAAACGGAGCTTATCAAAGTTCGATCAGGAAAGCCTGTTGCACTTAAATATCAATACGAAGTTTTCCCTTCAAATGTCTTAAGTCTTTCCCCGCTCGAACAAAGAATGATCACTCAGTACATGAAAGAAACTAAATTCTCGTTGATTAACGACGGAATTGAAAATCCATTTTTTATTACAACATATAGAATGGAAAGCCCAAGTAGAGGCCACGTCGGCTACAAAATCGTAGTTGATACAATTACTGAAGATAAAGATGTCATGACTTTTTACTTAACGAAAAAACAGCAGATGCTTTTTTGGTACTTCGATTCAGCAGAACCAAAACAAGATTGGAAATGCCAAATCTAGTCGATCTTAGCCAAAAAATTCTTTAAAAAATCAATAAACTGAGTCTCTACTTTTTTCGCCGTATCGGTTACTTCTTGGTGAGACAATTTATTTCTAGAAAATCCAGCAGCCAAATTTGTGATGCAGCTTAATGCCGCAACTCGAAGCCCAAGATGATTTGCAGCAATTGATTCTGGAACGGTACTCATGCCGACGGCTTTTCCGCCAATCGTTTTCAAATAACGAACTTCAGCAGGCGTTTCGTA
>JANPPO010000337.1:0-3563 GCA_031428555.1 Bdellovibrionales bacterium
AGAAACTTGGGCCGAAGTTGCAACTTGTGCGACTGGAGCCGAAGAAGTTTGCGGCGTCGCTGCTTTTGCCTGAGCAGAATTTTGAGAATTCGGTGTTTGATTTATAGCTGCAGTTTGCGCCGAAGAAGCCTGTTTTAAAGGCTCTTTTGACGGAACATTCGGAGCAGTTTTTTCGACATTTTTTGCAGCTGGAGCTGGCGTTTCATCAAAAGTTCCGCTCCCATGACTTTGCAAAAGAGAGCCTAGTCCGCGCCCCAAACCCTTCTTCTTGTTTTGCATTTCGCCATTCATATCAGACATTTAGATCTCCTGGATATTCTGCCGGTTTCTGGGCTGCTGTGCGAGCAATGACTTCTTTTCCAAGGTCCATGTACATCGCAGCACCGATTGATTTCATATCATAATCCAAAATTGAAACCCCATGTGAAGGCGCTTCAGACAAACGAACATTTCTTGGAATGATCGCTTTAAAAACTTTTTCTCCGAAGTGAGATTGGATTTCATTCACCACATCATGGCTCAAATTATTTCGTTTATCGAACATCGTCAGAACAATGCCCTCTATATGTAAGTGCGGATTTAATCCCTTTTTTACTAAGCCGGCTGTATTTAATAATTGGCTCAAACCTTCGAGCGCATAATATTCGCACTGCAAAGGTACGAGAAAAGAATCGGCCGCAGTCAGAGCATTTAAAGTTAAAAGTCCTAACGAAGGCGGACAATCTATTAATATATAGTCAAATTGTTCTCTCACCGTATCGAGCGCTTCTTTTAATCGATATTCTCTTCTTGGAAAATCAACGAGCTCAATTTCTGCTCCCACAAGATCCGGGTTCGCCGTTGAGACTAATAAATTAGGCGTTGAGGATTGAATCATGACTTCTTTGATATTTTTTTCGCCGATCAGCACATGGTAGCTGTTTGCTTCCTGTGTTTCATATCTTTTAATACCTAAACCACTCGAGGCGTTGCCTTGAGGATCTAAATCCACTAAAAGTACGTTTTTCCCCAGTTTAGCCAGGGCTGAGCTTAAATTTACAGATGTTGTTGTCTTACCAACTCCACCTTTTTGATTCGCGACGCATATAACTTTGCAAGTTCCTTTGGACATTTGTGCTCCTTGCATAAAATCTCTAGTACTTTCTAGAGGGCGGCAAGGTTATTTTCGTCTTACGCACTTCATTTTTTCTGAAAAATGCCGATGTTCCACGTGGAACATATGAAAAACAGGTTTTTTCCAGCTTTTTTAGCTATTTTTGCCTTCGCTACCCTCGTTTCGTGCACAAAAGCCGATCCCGAGGCGTATAGAAATGATCCCATTCTACAAGACTATATAGTTCAGCAGGGATTGGTAAATTCACAAATCGACTCCACTAATAAGCAAATGGAGACCGCAAAGAAGGATATGTCTACAAGCGTCCCCCAATCTGGACAGTTCGCGATTCATCGAAAGAAAAAGAACGAACTTGAGGCTCGAGTAGCTAAGTTAGCTCAGCAGCAACAGTTCTGGAAACTTAAGATTGAAAGCAGGGCTCTTGAGGCCCAGTCAGAGTACTTACAAGCCTATAAAGATAAAAAAGAGTGGCCTAATAAGCAAAAAACAGAATCTTACTTCGCAGAAAAGCGACTTCGCGTAGCTAAAATGCAGTGGGATCAAAAAGATCGTATTGAAGAGTACAAAAAGAGCAATCAAAAGGCTAAATCTAAAGATCAGCCCTCTGGTCAGTAATTAACTGACTAACCCAAAGATATTCACCAGATTAATAATTAAATAGCCATTAAAATTTCATTTTCTGATTTTGAAGAGTTTTCGCCTATTCAACTAATAGTGAATATCTCGAGCATCTTGCTTCAACTACTCAACATTTATAATATAACTTGGTTTTGGCTAAGCTTGAGTGGTCAATGACCACTCTCTGACTACTTTGGATGTTCCACGTGGAACAGTCAGGCTATCTTATCTGTCTTAACTACGGCGAATCGAATCTCGCCAACGGGTAACTTGTATTCTTTGACTAGGGCAGGTGTCCACACAGAGCAAAGCTGAGTAGGTATCTCTCCTACTTCCATACTCCAGTTTTCAGACTTAATATGGTAGAGCGTTCCGCCCTTAGCCACACATCGCCTAGTCATGAGTATCGCTTTAGATATGTTGAATAGTCCTCGACATATTGCAAAACGAATTGAGCCTGGCTCCATTGCTTCAATATTAGCAGCTAACACCTTGGTATTTGTTAAACCCAATACTTTAATGCAATGCCGTAAGTAGTCGCATTTCTTATCATCTAGCTCAACAAGTATGTGTCTTACCTTCGGAAAAAGGATTGCGCTGATAAGGCCTGGGAATCCATTACCTGAACCCAAGTCATAGATTTCATCCATTCCAGGATTATCTGAATGAATAATCTTAACCGCCATTATCGAATCTGCGAAATGAAGAGCGTCTGCAAAGGGAACTGTCTTCGCGGGAATGAGGCTTAATATCTTATTTGTTTTGATGAGCTCATCATTTAGTTTTTTGAAACTAGCTTGATAGCCCTTATCGATATCACTAAACCAAGTTTCCAGTCTCCAATGGACCGTTGAAACTGTTTCTGTTGGCTGACTCAAATGAATTCTCCTTCGCAGAGCGACGATTTTTCAAATGTATCATGATGGCTTGAATCGCAGAAGGATTAACTCCACTAATGCGCTGAGCTTGGCCCAAAGTACGAGGCTTTACTCGCACCAACTTATCTTTCTCTTCATTCGATAGACCACGAATCGAAACGTAATCGAGTTCATCTGGAAGCATCAATTCTTCAAACTTTTTCGACTGCTCGATCAGTTCTAATTGTCTCTTTACGTAGCCAGCATATTTTACGTCGATTTCAACAGCATCTGAAACTAGAGGGTCTAAGTTCATTTCAAACCCAAGATCCGCAACAATTTCTGGGGTCACATCTGTTCGTCTTAAAAATTCTTCAAGCGTTAAAGATTTTGTCATCACAACAAGATTTCGATCTCGAAGCTTTTGCTGCATCTCTTGAGTAGGAAAAATTTTATTAGTTTTTAAGTATGTTGATAAATCTCGACGCTGATCACTAATAGAATTTAATTTCTTAAGGTCGATATCAGATAACAATCCAAGCTTAGATGATCTTGCCGCTAACCGGTCTAAAGTATTGTCTTCGCGTAAAACAAGTCGATGTTCGGCGCGAGAAGTAAACATCCGATATGGTTCGCGCGTTCCTTTTGTTACAAGATCATCGATTAATACGCCAACGTATGCTTCATCGCGATTCAATATGAACTCTTCTTTTTCCAAAATAAAATGTGCAGCATTTACGCCCGCAACAAACCCCTGGACCGCAGCTTCTTCATAGCCACTTGTTCCATTGATTTGTCCTGCTAAGAACAGGCAATCAATCGTTCTAGTTTTTAACGTGTGGAAAATTTGAGTCGGCTCGATAAAGTCATACTCAACAGCATAACCAGGGCGAACTATCTTAACATTTTCTAAGCCAGGAATCGTTTTTAAAAATTGATACTGAACTTCTTCAGGCAAACTTGTCGAGATCCCT
>JANPPO010000338.1:0-11511 GCA_031428555.1 Bdellovibrionales bacterium
AAAACTTCATGAAGTGCGGGATCATATATCCAAGACTTAACTCGGATATACATCATTTCTTTATCGCACGTCAGAACTGTGGCCGTATCACCAACGTCGCGAGCTTCATTTCTTTTTTGTCTTAACGCTTTCCAAGTTTGCTTTTCTTCCGCAGTTAAAACATCTAACAAATGAGCCGCATTTTTTTCACCTGCTTCGGAATCGAGCGGGCCCATATTTAAAAGTGCGGCTTTCGTGAAATCGTTTGGATTTTTCATGCATGCAAAGAGTCCGTACATTGCACCCCACGAATGACCAACTAACATACAGGGACCGGTTTGATAAAATTTCTGAATCGCTGAAATATCTTCGAGCATGAGTTCAAGTCGAAACGAGCTCGCCTCGCGGCTATCGACAGTGGATAGGCCGGTTCCACGCTGGTCGAAGAAAATGCATTGAAAGTCTCGAGCTAGAGGCTGGGCCATTTTTTTCATGTAGTGATGAGTGTCTCCGGGCCCACCGTGTAGAAAAATGACAGCGGGGCCAGAGCCAGTTGTATACGTCGCAAGTTTCGCATTGTTGGATGAAACAAAATTTAAGGTCATGGCAATTTTTCCTCGAAGTTTTTCTTACTCGATTTTTTTTGGCGGCGATTTGAGCGAAGGTTTCTGCGAAGTCGCGTGCGGTGACACCAAACTATCCAATCGACTCTCAAGTATATCCGGCGCTTCTTTTTTGAATGATCGAGGTGCAGCCATGAACCAAAACATTGCGCCGGCCGCAAATCCAGCGATGTGGCCAGAGAATGAAACAGAGCCTTTGCCACTTGCCTCCATTGCAAAATAATAAATGATGTCGCCAGCTAAATAGAATAAAGCGACCCAGAGCGCGCGGAACTGAAACCAGCTCCAGCCAAGCATAGGTGCATACAATTTATTAAATTGGACGACCCGAAAATTCGGCAACAACCAGATTATTTTTGCCTTCGGAAACTGCAATCCGTAATAAGCAAAAAGAGACATGACCACACCACTGTATCCGATATGTGGAATGTCCGGATGTCCGGAAGTGATTGTTAAGGTCAAGGCTACAACGATGATTGTGAAAACGAGAAGACCGATAAATTTTTTACTTCCAAGATCTTCTTCGACATCATCGCTTAAAATATAAGTAAAATAGCAATTCGAGATAAAATGAAACCAGCCTGCGTGAATAAAGACATGGGATAATAGGTTAAGGCCATAATTTTTAAAAAGATCGTTCGGATAAAAACCAAGGTCCTTCGCGAAGGATCCATCTGTCGCAAAAATTTTTATTAAAATCATCAGGACAATCGTGGCCGCTGAAACAATCGGCCATTTGGGTACAGCTCGATTACTGCGCTCTATTGGTAATCTTAAAAAAGACAAAACATTTTCTGCAATCGAATCAGGTTGCATGACGGCGCCATCAAGTCGCAGATTTTCTTTTTCGGATTTGATTCGGTGATGCTCGACATAGGATGCGCCAAGATCGCGAACGAGTGTCGAATCACCTCGTTCGTGAGGAAGCTGCGAGCCTCGCGGGACCTCGTTAAAGCTCGAAGAATCCAACCAAAAAATTCTGCAAGTGCGGCAAACATCTATCGGACTTGAGCCAATCCAGTTTGGAAGGGGAGTGTTTTGCATGGGTTTCTGGCAGGAAGGACATGCATTTTCAGAGAGTGCTTCAACTCGATCAGAACGCATCCAAATTTCACGGGTTTTATCTTCGCCAAAAAAGTGGCGGGAAGTTGCAACAGTTAACATGCGTCCATCGGAATCTGGTGAATACCAAATGGTTCCACCTCCGGCCCGAGCTTTAATTAAACGACTACCTGTTGTTGGACATCGAAACATAATCTAACTATTCTATGGAAATCGGTTTAGTACAAATTGAATTATTGAAGTGGACGACTGAAGGGCTATCATTTGCTTGTCCACAGGCCGGAGCAATTTAGTATAGGTCGATGCAGTTAGCGTTTTGGGAAATAGCGACGGCCCTTTTTTTCGCCTGCCATTTTCAATTTCTTTTCGTTTATCAAAGTTTCCATATCTCTTTCGAGGGTTCTTCTAGGTGTATCCGGCAGGAGCTCAACAATGTCCTTCATTTGAAAAGACGACTTTGATTTTGCAAATTTCAATATTTGTTTCATTCTTGACTCGGGCGATAGCTTCTTCGATTTTTCAAAAAGCGATCGTGCCTCTGCGGCGACCTCTTGGGCGGATGTCGCAAAACACTCGGCCATGAATTCCATCATCGGATGCGTGCTTTGCAACGACTTGCACTGCCTTATCGCCGCGTAATAGCGGCTGCGATTTCGCATGACCACTGTTTCGCTTGGAACATATCGAGCGATAGATTCTCCGCTTTGCAAAAGAAGAATTTGTTGGAAAAGTCGAACTGTTCGTCCATTTCCATCGGCAAATGGGTGGACCGCGACTGCTAAATAGTGAAAGGCGAAAGCCTTGGCGAAAGGATTTGTATCTTCGTTTTCTCTCAACCAGTGCCAAAGCTCTTCCATTAAAAAAGGAACTTGAGTTGGGTCAGGACATTTTTCGATCTCAGTACCTGTGGCTTCATTCATGATGGAGACAGGAATTGTGCGAAGGCGACCATGCTGATTTTTCTGTATGAGATCTTGGGTCACCAGTTTTTGGAGATCGCAGAAATTCCGAATACTCGGTAGCTTTTTTTCTTGTCCTAAAGTTTCGGCATATGAAAGAGCGTTCTGATAATTGAAAATTTCTTTGGCATCTTTGTCTTTAGTCTTTGATGGAGAAGTTCCAAGCAAAGTGGTCACAGCCTTTTCGTCGAGTTTATTGCCCTCAATTTGATTCGAGTAGGTAATCGCTTTGATTTGGGCTTGTCGATGCAGCTGAACTTCAAGGGGGGTAGTAAGAATCTCGTCTAAGAAGGGTTTGCATTCCGCAATCTTCATAAGTGACTTAACGAACGTATCCGTCAGTTTAATCTTCGAAGGAATTTTGAATTGCTTAAATAAGCCGAAATCTTTCATTAATCTATTATCCGCCATATTTCCGCCATTTACAAGAATGGCGGATATATAACCGCCAAATATCCGCCAAAGTAAAAGTGGCGGATATGGTAAAAATCGAAATCATGAGTGATCTCAAGAGTTTGAAATTTGGTTCGGATGGAAAGTTCGTCGGACCGATTATTACAACACTCCCCCAAAAAACTAAAAATCCGAGGCATTCTGGACCGGGCTTACATTCTATGTTCTTTAACTTTTTTTTATTGTCTAGAGCTGGTATGCCAGCTTCCTCTGGCTATTTCTGACTCTTATCTTCGCCCTTACCAAAGCGCCAATAGTAAAGCTCCTCAACTTGCTCTTTTGCCCAGGGAGTTTTGCGAAGAAATGTAAGACTTGATTTCAAACTTGGATTTTCGTTAAAGCAGCGAATGTAAATCTTCTGTCCAAGTTCAGACCAACCGTATTCCGCGACGAGGGCTCGGATCATTAATTCTAAAGTAATGCCTTTTGGTGGGTACTTATTAAATCTCGGCTTTTTAATTTGGTAGTCAGACATTTTAAATTTTTTCTGCCTCATAAAGCTGAGGCCACTTTTCATTGTATGGTTCTAAAACTAAAAAACCCAGCCATTACTGACCGGGTTTATTGGCTCTTAACCTTGTGCCGCAAAAAAAGTGGATGGGGATGCAGGACTCGAACCTGCGAATGACAGAATCAAAATCTGTTGTCTTACCAACTTGACGAATCCCCAGTCATATTTACGACAGAAGTAGGTTTAGAAAAAATGCTGACGATAGGCAAGGGAAAACTGCCTCATCTCGCCCTCAAATCATGTAAAGTTATTTTAACAAAATTTCGATTGCTCTCAACTAGCCTGCTAAGTGTGCAGATTTAGGAAAATGTTCTCTAAACTAAAAAAAGTAGGATCGCGATTTTGAAGAAGAATGCCGCAGCGTCGAGCCTGGCCGGCCGCCAAGCAAAGTGGACACTCGCCGTGCGCCTGTCACCTTTTTAAAAAAGTGGCGGTCCTTTGGGGGGACCGCCGGGTTGTGTAAGCTCCATCAGTTTGCACTTTGATTAGAAGAGTTTTTTTATGGGCGACCGGTTATGAGGAATAACCGATTGCCTCGCAGGAACTCTCGTCACGTGAGCCTTTGGGGACCTAATCCTCACCCTGAGGTGGGGGCTTCTGTCTCTTCAGGTTCACGAGTGTTTCACCCATGGATTTGAGCTCGTTTTCGTAGGCCTCGAACACAAGATCCTCGATTTCGGCTCGAGTCTCTGCGTTCAGGGGATGGGCAATATCTCTAAACTGACCATCCTTACGTTTTTTACTCGGCATCGCTACGAAAAGTCCACTTGTTCCTTGAATGATCTTCAGATCACGCACTACGAAACTGTTCTCGATAGTGATCGAAACATAGGCCTTTAGTCTGTCCTCGTTGACGGGGAAAACCTTAACTTCAGTAATTTTCATGTTGTCATAACCTTTGTTGCAAAATCTGGAAGGATACCTTCAGCCGGTAGCCCCTCATGACTTATCGGAATCCCACCTTTAGTCTTGAGCCGATTCTCAATATGAGACGCTTTTGCCCTTAAGTAGGGTGCATTGCAGCAAATCGAATGGTCTAGGTCTGGGTCAGGGGTCTAGGTCTAGTGTCGAAAAAAATGGTCGCTGGCAGCCAATATTATGCTGATTGTCAGGGATTTGGGGCAGGGGTTGGGCACTGAGTATGCCTAGTAATACAGGAGTTCCGTTCCGTAAAGAATCGTGGTTCCTCTGAAATAGAAGTGCTTATTCACGACAAAAAATCCGGCCAGAAACGAGCTCGTTGGCCCTGTGTAGAAGTCTTTTGCCAAAGAAGTTCCAACAGCTGAGCCATCGGATTTCCAAAGCTCAGCGCCAACCACTCCATCATTAGCGCGAAAATAAAGCATCGTACCGATTGCAAACATGCTAGCGGGCGAAGAGCTTGCGGAGCCAGGATTAATATCTTTAAACAAAACGGTACCGGCAGTTGTGCCATCTGATTTCCAAAGCTCAGAACCATTGACGCCATCATTTGCGCCAAAATAAATATCAGTTCCAATCGCGGCAATACTACCAGGTGATGAGCTTCCAGCTGCATTTATATTTTTAAGCAAATTTGTTCCAGCAGTTGTGCCGTCACTTTTCCAAATCTCAATTCCATTTGTTCCATCATTCGAAGTGAAATAAAGATTTGTTCCAACAGCTGTTAAGTTCGAAGGATTTGAAGCAGTTGCTCCTGGATTAATATCTTTCACTAAAACAGTACCTGCGCTTGTACCATTACTTTTCCAAAGTTCATTTCCGTTTGTGCCGTCATTTGCTTGGAAGTAAATATCTGTACCAAGCGTTGTTATAGGAACTGAATTTAGAATTGCAGAAGCGCTCCCGATATTAATATCTTTTACTAGAACTGTTCCAGCAGTTGTGCCATTGCTAACCCAGAGTTCATTTCCAGTTGTGCCGTCGTTTGCATAAAAATAAATATTTGAACCTGAAGCCACTAGATTAGTAAAATAAAATGCCGGAACACTACTAGTTGCTCCGGGGTTGATGTCTTTTACTAAAACAGTTCCAGCAGTTGTGCCATCGCTTTTCCAAAGTTCAGTACCATTGGCTGCGTCGGTACCGCGAAAGTAAATAGTAGAACCGACTACGGTCATATTAACTGGATTATCAAATCCCGATGAAGCACCGGCATAAATGTCTTTGACCAGCACAGTTCCAGCAGTCGTGCCATCGCTTTTCCAAAGTTCGGTTCCGTTAACACCATCGGTAGCTGCGAAATAAACATTTGAACCCATCGCCACAATTGTAGAAATAGACGAGTCGGACGTTCCTGGATTTATATCCTTAATTAAAACTGTACTTGCAGGGGTTCCATTACTTTTCCAAAGTTCTCCACCATTTGTATTATCAACAGCTTGGAAGAAAACAGTGTTGCCAATGGCTGCGAAGCTTGTTGGCATACTGGCTGTCGTCGCGATATTAATATCTTTGACTAAAACCGTACCCGCAAAAGAACCATCGCTTTTCCAAAGCTCGTCCAATTCGGGAGAGCCACCGTTTGCTCGAAAGTAGATATTGGATCCCATAACTGCATACTGAGATGGACTTGAGTTAGAAGCACCTATATTTATATTTTTAACTAAAACGGTGCCAACAGTTGTTCCATCGCTTTTCCAAAGTTCGCTGCCGTTAGCTAAGTCAATCGCCGTAAAATAAACACTGGTTCCGAAAACTTTTAAGTCAACCGGACTGGAATCAGTTAATCCGGAATAAATATCTTTAACTAAAACGGTGCCAGCAGTTGTTCCATCGCTTTTCCAAAGTTCGTAACCATTAATAGAATCATCAGCGCGAAAAAATAATGTAGTCGCAGTTGCAACCAGGTAGTCTGGATAAGAGTGTGCAGCACCAGCATTGATATCTTTTAACAAGACAGTTCCAGCTGAGGTGCCGTCCGTTTTCCAAAGCTCGAAGCCATTTGCAGCATCAAGCGCAACAAAGTAGAGATTCGTACCCAATTGAGTATAACCAGCTGAGAAGTAGGAACTACCGCCTCCGGAGTTTATGTCTTTAACTTGAACCGTCCCAGCTGAAGTGCCATCAGTTTTCCAAGGTTCATCGCCAGTTGCGCCATCATTAGCGAAGAAATAGATATTGGCACCCATCGCAAAAAATTTCTTTGGGTCTGAAGTTGGCGCGCCAACATTTATATCTTTGATTAAAACTGTTCCTGCGGTGGTTCCATCACTTTTCCAAAGTTCAGCGCTAGTTGTTCCATCGTTTGCGCTAAAATAGATGACTGACCCTAAAGCAACAAATTCAAGAGGATTCGATCCGAGCGCGCCCGGATTGATATCTTTGACTAAAACTGTTCCAGCACTTGTGCCATCTGACTTCCAAAGTTCTAAGCCATTTACGCCATCACTTGCTTGAAAATAAAGAGTCGTTCCAACGACTTTCAAATAACTAGGGCTGGAACTTGCTGAACCAACATTAATGTCTTTCACCAAAACTGTTCCTGCAGTCGTACCATCGCTTTTCCAAAGTTCGTTGCCGCTTGTTCCATCATCGGCGCTAAAAAAAAGAATACTACCCATAGCCACAAAGTTGCCCGGAATCGATGGAGAAATGCCTGGGTTGACATCTTTTACTAAGGTCGTTCCTGCAGTCGTACCATCAGTTTTCCAGATCTCTGAACCGTTCGCCCCATCGTTTGCAGCAAAAAAAAGATTCGATCCAACAAGGACCGGAAAACTAATTGAACTTCCATCAGTTGTTGTATTGATATCTTTTAAAACTCGGCCGCTGTAGCGATTGCCCCAAAAAGAAGATGCCAGACTCATCTGGCTGAAACTTAGCATGAAAACAAGAAAGAGAATTGGTCGCCACAATTTCATAATTAATATCCTGGAGTCCAAGCGACATAGACATCCGGGCCTGCAACAGTCAGATTAAAAATTGTGTGCTTACCATTAGTTGTTAAACCATTATCAGGAGGCATTTTGACGGTTAATAAACCTGATCCACTTTCTGAGTAACCCGTAAAAGCACAAACAGCTGGCACAGTTCCTTTAACAACGAACGTATACGAACCACCATCTTTAAGATTCCAAAGGTTAAAGCTACCGCAATCCGCAGCAGTGTGCTGAATATTTCCTAAAGAAAAATCAACCGTTGCAGTTCCATTGAGGGTTGAAGCTTTGCTAATAATCGCACCGTCAACTTCCAGTTTTGCACGAGGACCCGCCGTTCCGATACCTACATCGCCACTTGGTTTAATTCTCATTCTATCAAGCGGGGAGCCTGCACCATCGGGAGTAGTTGAAAATATAAGGGCAGTTGGCATATCTGTGGCGCCTGTTGCTCCATCTATTTGAAAGCGGATTGATCCACCACTTCTAAAAGCCGTGCCGTCAAAACCTGAAGCGCCGAAATCGAAAAGAAAATCTCCGTCTTGATTAGCTGCATAACCTGCGCGAGAACTCTGTGCATAGAAAGAACCATAGCCACCAATTGATTCCTGAAAGATCGCCGAGAATCCGCTCGGTGCGCGTTGGTAGAAAACATTTGCGCCACTTGCTTTTGTAACTGCCAGAGCCTCGCCTGGATTTGTATTCCCAATACCGACATTTCCATCGGCTCTGATTGTCATTTTGGCTGTGCCACCAGTTTCGAAATCTAAACCGAAAGCATCATTCGTTCCGATAGTCATTGCGGCGCCGGTGGTATTTCCACCATTTCGAACAAACGCAGTGGCAGAAGTGACATCAATATTTTGACATAGCCACTGAGTCGAAACCGAATTCCAGTAGGGAGTTTGTGCCGCCGTGCAAGTTGCCGAACCAACATCGGTTGCGTAATCAGAAGCACTTACATCTACGCTCGGTATTTCCCAAGTCGCATCACCATCAGCATCAGAAGTTAAAACTTTTCCCGCAGCCGGTGTTCCACCAGTAATCTTGATAGTACCTGCAACTTCTAATTTTGCTCCGGAACTGGCTGCGCCAATTCCGATATTGCCTGTCGATAAATCACCATAAATTGCATTTCCAATATTTAACTGATTGCTTGTTGTTGCGGCTGTCGCAACAACGTTTGTTCCGATCAAAATATTTGAGCTTCCAGTTGTTGTCGTATTTCCTGAATTGTAACCCAGCATCACGTTGCTGCTTCCCGTTTGCAACAGAGTACCTGAAAGTGATCCCACAAGAACGTTCTGACTTCTAACGTGAATCCCTGTGCCTCGACCCGCAGCTTGTCCGACTGCCACGTTATTTGCGCTCGCTCCAGATAATAGTTCAAACGCTAGTGAACCAATTGAGGTGTTATTATCACCGGAAGTTGAGCCGTCCATAGATTTATAGCCAAGGCTGGTGTTATGATCACCTGTCACATTATCAAGTGCTTCAACTCCGACGCCTGTATTTCGAAGTCCTGATGAGCCTGCGCCAAGTCCTAAGTAGACCGAGTCTCCCGAAGCTGCAGCATCAGATAATCCATCTATGTTTGTAGCACCGGCGGCTGTTGTCCAAGTCAGGATGCCACCAGCGTTCCAAGTTAAAACTTGTCCAGCAGTTCCATCAGCACTCGGAAGTTCCCAAATTTTATCGGTCGTAATATTATCCGGAGCTCTAAATCCAACGTAATTCGCACCCGGAGAACCAATTTCATAAAATCTAACTTGGCCACCATTACCAGCAACTCCGCTAATTGATCCGGCAGCAATTGCTCCACCTTGAACATCGAGGCGAGCTCCCGTTGCAGGCGTTGCCGTACCAATTCCAACGTTGCCGCCTGCCTCAACCGTTATTCTCGGAGAACCGCTCGTTTCAAATTGTAAAGCTTGAGCATCGTTTGTTCCTAAAACAGCAGCTGCGCCAAACGAATTTCCACCTTGGATAAAACCAGTTGCAGATGTCACAAATCCTGAAATCGCAACGCAATCCCATTTATCAGTAACTGTATTCCAAGAGGGTTTTTCACTTGCTGTACAAGTGTCGACATCAGCTAAATCATTATTATAAGCCGCTTGAGTCACAACATCAGCAGCTGAAAACGTACCAGCAGCAGTTCTTTGGATAAAACCATTGGCCGACAAACCCGATAGACCTGCAAGTTCGGCATTCACTCCAATATCAAGTTCATTTGCAGCAGTATCATCTGTAATTGTAATGGCAGAAGTTGCAGCATTAATTTTTTTGAGTTCAATATTTGAGCCTGTGAGCTGTTTGAAAATACCGACACCAGCTGTTCCAATATTTGAAACAGAAGTTGATTCACTTCCACCTAAAGTAGCCCAAGAAGCTAAGCCTGTTGCATCTGATTGCAAAACTTTTCCAGCGCCCGGAGTACCGCCTGTGATTTTGATTTGTCCTGCGACTTCAAGTTTTGCTCCAGGATTATTCATTCCGATACCGACGTTTCCTGAAGCAATCACACGAATTCTTTCAGTGCCAGCACCGTCGCCGATAGAGATATTATTAGAAGAAGTCGCAAATGTTGAGCCAGTATTGGAACCAATAACGACGTTATCGCTTCCAGTGGTAATTGCAGAGCCCGAATTGTAACCAACACCAATATTGCCATTTCCTGAACTCATTCCCCTAAGCGAAGAATGACCTAAAGCTGTGTTTTGTATGCCCGTATTCGCTGCGGCTGTGGTGCTTCCATATAGAGAGTATGCTCCAATTGCTGTATTGTAAGTAATTGCGGAGACTAAAGAATCGTCTGCGTAGTACATGGAATTCGAACCAATAGCTGTCGACTCTGATTTTACAACGTTGAACACAAGTGCATTTGAACCAATTGCTGTGTTAAATAAACCTGTGGAGTTGTATGCAAGCGCGGCATACCCATTCGCCGTGTTCAATAAACCTGTGGTGTTATCTTGTAGGGCACTTGCGCCTGTAGCTGTGTTTTGATTTCCTGTTGTAGCGTTACTTAGCGCAAACATACCTACAGCGGTATTAAAAACACCTGTGGTGTTATCTTGTAGGGCATTTGCGCCTGCTGCCGTGTTGCTTCGCCCTGTGGTGTTACTTAGTAATGCGCCCACACCTAGTGCTGTATTATAATAACCCTCTGTACCTACTGTATGACTTGAGGATCTTAAGCCATTTCCCATTGCCATTGATCCTGCAAATTGACCGAGGGCTTGATCGGGCAAGAAAATAACTGGCGTGTTGTTAATGGCGATAGTGCGATCGTTGATGCTAGAGATTCCTTCAACAGAAAATCGATAACTTGGAGTAGTAGTCCCTATACCAACATTACCATCATTTAAGATAGTCATCTTCGTTGTGCCGCCAGTTTCAATTTCCAAATTATGAGCAGAATTAGTTCCAAGGGTTGCAGTCGCGCTGACTGTATTTCCACCATTTTGAAAAGCACCCGTGATGCGCGAATCATCTCCGGCTGCTAATGTATTCGCAGTTGTTCCAACGACAGCTGTGATGACTGGCGTTGTTGAGCCAGTTGCAACAGTTATATAACTGTTTGCGGAAGAAACTCCAGTAACTGAACCAGTGGAAGGATTGATCCAAGATAAAGCACCGCTTCCATTAGTTGATAAGACGTAACCGCTTGTACCGGCAGTTGTAGGCAATGTTAAAGTATAATCGGCTGCTATATTAGCTGGAGAGCTGATCGTAATTCTATTCGTATCGTTATCACTCAATAATAAATTACGTGTCGAAACATTTGTTGAGGCAAGGCTCGTGGCATTGGTAATATTTTGTGTACCCATGTCGATAGAGCCGGTCATCGTTCCACCAGCAAGTGGCAATTTCGTCGTATCATTGATTGTCGCTGTTGTAACCGCAGTCAGTCGACCTTTGGAATCATAAGTAATTATCGGTACAGTTTGCGCGCCACCAATTGGACCACCAGCGGTGATCACGTTTGGTAACGATAGGGCACCGCCCGCGATAAATAATCCAGATGTCGCAAGATCGGTACTAATCTGAATAATTCCTTTAAC
>JANPPO010000339.1:0-9148 GCA_031428555.1 Bdellovibrionales bacterium
GATGGCTTTTCGAATAGTTTCAGGTTCGAAGCGACTGATGAAGGTTCTTGTTGGAAGTCGATCAACAGGTGCTGTGTTAATGAGACTTAAATCTCTGATACCAGACAAGCTCATGTTGAGAGTTCGAGGTATTGGAGTAGCTGATAAACTTAATGTGTCGATGGAAACTTTGAATTTTTTGAGGCGCTCTTTGTGGGCTACGCCAAACTTTTGCTCTTCATCAATAATCAGTAAGCCAATGTCTTTAAATTTAATGTCCTGACTTAGAATTCGGTGAGTTCCGATTAAGATTTGAACTTTACCATCTTTAACTTCTTGAACAGTCTTTTTAGCTTCGGCCGTTGATACAAAGCGATTTAAAACTTTGATTTCATATGGCCAACCTTGGAAACGTTTTTTGAAAGTCTCATGATGCTGAAAAGTTAAAACTGTCGTTGGCGCAAGAACGGCTACTTGTTTTCCGGTTGCAACACTTAGAAAAGCTGCGCGCATTGCAACTTCGGTTTTTCCAAAGCCCACGTCACCGCAAATGAGTCGATCCATTGGCCTATCGGAAGTGAAGTCTTTTAGAAGATCTTCAATGGCGCGAAGCTGATCATCGGTTTCTTGATAGGGAAATCCTTTTTCAAACTTAATGAGGTCGCCTTCATCCCAAGCCCACCCAGGCCTACGAAGCTCAGATCTGATAGCGTAGAGTTTTAATAAATCAGCGGCTAAGTCTTTTAAATGACCACGAACTTTGGTCTTTGTTTTTTCCCAGCCCGGGCCGCCTAATTTATCTAAGCCGACATTAGCGGCGGCGCCCGAATATTTCTGTAACTGATTAACCCGGTAGACAGGAAGATAGAGCTTATCTTTGTCTTTATAGCTGACTTGAATGAATTCGGTTTCAACTCCGCCGATATTCATGATTTGAAGACCTTCGTAAAGACCTATGCCGTGTTTAACGTGAACAACGTAATCGCTAGGCTTTAAATCACCGAAATTAAGTCGTTTTGCTTTCTTCTGGAAATCAGAAACGGAATCAGTTCTTTTCCTTTGCTTCTTTCCTAAAAGATCTTCTTCCTGAAGAAGCAAAATATTTTCTTCGGAAAGAAAAAGCGATTCATCAAGAGAGCGCGGGATAAGAACAATAGTTTTTGGATTTGCATGGATCCAGGAATTCCACAGGTACTCATTTTCTTTCGCGTCTATAAAGGGAAGTTCCATTTTATGAAGAGCAAAATGTACCTTTTGAAGTGAAGAGGTGTTTTTTAATGTAATCCAGATTCTTGTTCCATTTTCTTGGTAAGCTTGAATTTTAGCTTTGAACGCTTGCGACCAAGGATCTGTACCGAAAGACTCTTCAATCGAGATTCGACTAAAATCCGTTGGAACTTTTGTTGAATAACTAGCTTTAATGTTGTCGGCATCTTCAGGGGCTGCTTCTAGAGATGAGAAAATAATATTTTTTCCACCTTCTGGAAAAATAAGCCGATCGGGAGTATCAAAAAATGATTCTCGAGGTGGATGAATAGCTTGAGTTGTGGAAGATCTTTCATCAGCAATAAGTTCGGCAAGCCAATTGTCGTGGGCTCTTTCGATCTCGAGGTTATCCACCTGCCAAATGTTTACTTCAGAATTAAAATATTCCAAGGGCGAAGACAATTCTTCGTAGAAAAAAGGAAGCAAGAATTCTTGTCCGTCGAATAAATGTTTTAAAACGATCGAACGAACAAGGTGTTCAGAATCTGAATTCTGAAAAGATCTTTTAGCAAAATCATTCCGAACTCGGGCTACGGTTTTTTCGTATTCGTGATCTGTGTAGAGGACCTCTTGTGCAGGAATAAGCACGAAAGATGAAACCTCAACTTCGCCCCGCTGAGTTTCGGCGCTAAAAAATCTTAAAGACTCGATTTGATCTCCGAATAATTCGATTCGAATCGGTCTATCGTATGACGGAGTAAAGATATCGATGATGCCGCCTCGAATTGCGAACTGTCCGCGATCTTCAACAATAGGTGCTGCTCGAAATCCAAGAGAGCTTAAGACTTCAGCAAAGTTGGAGGGAATCTCGTCGCCTTTTTGGAAAGTTTGAGTAAGTGAATTGAAAACTTTAAACGGCAGAGTTTTTTGAACAAGAGAAGTAAGTGATGCTACGAAAATATCTGAGGCCTTAGCATTTTGAGCGGCATGCAGAAATTGAAGCCGAGCGCTTATAACGCGGGGTTGCGTATAGAGCCCAGAGTACGGCGAAACGTCAAAGCCTCGAAGCGAAATACAAGTACGGGTCGGATCAAAAAATTGAATAAGCTCTTGAAATTCTTGAGCCTTCTTGTCATCAGAAACAATAACGAGATGCGGCAAGTGGTTGATGCGACGAGAGTGACTAGTCGCTAACAAAAACGCAATCGGGAGAGCGGAACTTGTTCCCGAGATTTCAATCTTCGGAAAGCGTGATTCGAAGGCGCGATCTAAAATTTCTTCGAGCCTTAGGCGTGCGGATTCAACCTGTGCAAGTTTCGAAATTGATGATTGAGGTGGCTGAACATTATCATTCATAATTCTTGGAAATCATTGAAGTTACGTCTATAACTTAGCTTAATAGTATTTGAGCAACAATAAGAAACACAAAGCCGCAACATTGGCAAATCATCTAAGATGTGGGAGGGCCGATTGACATCAGCAGCATCGTCAATGCCTATAGGTGGAATCATATTTCTAACGATCTTTATAGCGATCTTCGGAACGTTCCTTATTTTTCTAGCCCGCGCCATCGGTGGACAAAGAAAAGACAATTCCCAAGCTAAAAGAGATATTTATGAGTGCGGTATTCCCGAAGAAGTAAAAAAAGAAACAAAAGTTTCGATCAAATTTTATCTGACAGCTATTTTATTTATTCTTTTCGACATTGAAATCATTTTTATGTACCCGTGGGCAATTTCCTTTAGGGAATTCATTGCAACGGGCATGGGGACACCGGTTTTAATATCGATGGCAGTGTTTATTGGAATTTTCATTTACGGCCTTTGGTGGGAAGTTAAATCTCGAGCTTTGGAGTGGGACTAAACAATGGGTAAAGATACTTTAGAAATTGCGATCAACGGCATAAAGCTAATTTTAATTTTCCTTATGATGGTTCAAGCGGTACCGATCCTTGTTTGGCTTGAAAGACGAGGATCCGCATTTATTCAAAATCGATTTGGTCCAAATCGTGTTGGTCCCTTGGGACTCGTGCAGCTTCTTGCTGACGCAGTCAAATTTATAACTAAAGAAGATTTTGCTCCGGATAAAGCTGTTCGTTCGCTTTTTTATGCAGCTCCGGTATTTGCGTTAATTCCTGCGACATTAGCGTATGCGGCAATTCCCATGTCGACGCCCATCGCGGTTGCGGCCTTTGAGGCCTTCGGATCAACTTGGGGTCCTTATTTATTCAGAGTTCAAGGTTATGAAATTGGCGTAGGCGTAGTGTTCATCTTGGGTGTTTCTTCGCTCGCAGCTTATACAATTTTAATGGCTGGTTGGGGATCGGGCTCAAAGTTTTCTTTGCTTGGAGCTTTGCGTGCCTCTGCCCAGGTTATTTCTTATGAATTAGCGCTTGGTTTGTCTATCGTTGGCGTGATCATGATGTACGGCACCTTCAACTTAACCGAAATGGTTCAGCTTCAAGAA
The DNA here is from genome assembly GCA_031428555.1 of Bdellovibrionales bacterium. Lineage (GTDB taxonomy): Bacteria > Bdellovibrionota > Bdellovibrionia > Bdellovibrionales > Bdellovibrionaceae. The sequence goes on from JANPPO010000339.1 coordinate 3,652, forward strand.
GGGCCCTTAAGTTTTACTGCATTTGGTTACACGGTTGCCTCAACTGTTGATTGGATTCCAAATTGGGGAATTTTCTATCAGCCAATTGGATTCATTTTATTTTTCTCGGCCGCATTTGCCGAATCAAACAGACTACCTTTTGACTTAGCAGAAGGTGAAGCAGAATTAGTTGCCGGCTTTCATACAGAGTACGGCGGATTTAAGATGTTGATGTTCTTCATTGGAGAATATGGACACATGATGATCGCAGCGGGTTTAGCTACGACATTTTTCTTTGGTGGTTACGGAATCCCAGGGATCACTGTTGCAGAACTTCAGGCCGCAATTGTGGGCTGGGGATTTTCAGAGCAAGGCGCAAGCTACATGAGCGCGCTGATTCACTTCCTGAGTTACAACGTAAAATTCGGATTGTTTTTATGGATCTTTATCCACGTTAGATGGACATTGCCGCGCTTTCGCTACGATCAGTTAATGGATCTTGGTTGGAAAACGATGCTTCCGTGGGCGCTTGCAAACACGATTGTAACTGCAGTCGTAATTTACGTAGCGACAGCATAAAGAGTTTAGTTAGAGAAGAATCTTGTAGGTTAGGAAAAAAGGAGATCTTGTGACAGCAGACGCATTCTTGTTTTGGTTTTTAGCTTTCATTACCGTGATGGGCGCAAGCCTTGTTATTTTAATGAAAAATCCAGTTTATTCTGCTTTATCGCTTGTTTTTACAATGTGCGGAGTTGCGGCACTTTTCGTAACTCTTGATGCTTTCTTTATCGCAGGCGTTCAGATCATTGTTTACGCCGGCGCTGTTATGGTTCTTTTCGTCATGGTTCTGATGCTTTTCGATTTAAAACACGAAGTCGAAGCTTTTTCTAAAGGCAGAGTTTCGGGCGCTGTTAAAATTGTCACTGCGGGTTTACTTGCAGGACTTGTTGCGGGAGCAATTCTTTACAGCACAACAACTTCAAGCCCAACTCTTGCAAAAGAGATGGTGACCGCATCTGAAGATCCATCAAAACAATTAGGAATGCGTTTATTCACACAGCACATTTTTGCTTTTGAAGCTTTGGGCATACTTCTACTGGTCATTGCAGTAGGTGCGGTAGCATTGGCTCGAAGCAAAGGGGGAACACATCATGGTCAACGCTGATATTTTTCTTGAAGTGGGCATGAGCCACTACCTTATACTTTCTGCGGTTTTATTTTCTCTTGGCATGATTGGTGTTTTGTTAAGAAGAAATGCAATCGTTATGTTGATGTCGATTGAATTGATGCTGAATGCAGTTAACTTAAGCTTTATTACGTTTAGCAAATACAACAGCAATATTGATGGTCAAATCATGGTTTTTTTCGTGATGACAATTGCGGCGGCCGAAGCTGCGGTTGGTTTGGCTCTGATCGTCTCTATTTTTAAGCGTTATAAAGAAGTGAACATCCGATTTTTTGAGCATCTGAAGGGATAATCATGGATCATACAGCACTCGTTTCAATCCTTCTCGCGTCTCCTTTGGTTGGTTTTTTAATTAATGGAATCAGACGTAATCATCATACGGCAAATGTTGCAGGCGCCATTGGTTCCCTTGCGGTTTTCATATCATTTGTTTGTTCGATTTTGCTTTTCGTAGATCTTCAAAATCTACCAGCAGACGCAAGACACATTCATGTGGTGTACGGATCATGGATGGCAGTAGAGAGCTTGAGTATCAATTTCGGCTTCTGGGTTGATCAGCTCAGTTCATTGATGATTTTAATCATCACGGGCGTTGGCTTTTTGATTCATTTATTTTCTGTTGGCTACATGTCACACGATAAGGGTGTTGCGAAATATTTTGCTTACCTTAATTTCTTTATTTTCAACATGTTGGTGTTGGTTCTTGGCGATAGCTTAGTGACTTTGTTCGTCGGCTGGGAAGGTGTTGGATTGGCGTCTTATTTGCTGATCGGTTTTTGGTTCACGGATCCAGAAAAAGCGGCCGCCGGAATGAAAGCGTTTATCGTTAACCGAATTGGTGATGCGGCTTTCTTGATCGGTATGTTTATTTTCTTCATTCACTTTGGAACGCTTAATATCCAAGAATTAAATGGCATGGCTCCAACCTTAGTTGAAAGCACATGGCTTGGTATTGTGACACTTGGAACCTTATTTCTTTTCGGTGGAGCGACTGGAAAATCGGCGCAGATTCCACTCTATATCTGGCTTCCTGATGCGATGGCGGGACCAACTCCTGTATCAGCATTAATCCATGCTGCGACGATGGTAACAGCGGGCGTTTACATGATCGTAAGACTTAATCCACTTTATCTGGCGGCTCCTAATACAATGATGGTGATCGCAATCATCGGTGCTCTGACTGTTGTGATAGCTGCAAGTATTGGTATTGCTCAAAATGACATTAAAAAAGTTTTGGCTTATTCAACTGTTTCTCAACTTGGATATATGTTCCTTGCTTGCGGAGTTGGTGCGTTTGCAACGGCGTTCTTTCATTTGATGACTCATGCGTTTTTTAAAGCGCTTATGTTCTTAGGTTCAGGCTCTGTGATTCACGCAATGGACGGCGAACAAGATGTTCGCAAAATGGGTGGGCTTAAGAAGTATCTTCCGTGGACGCATTTAACTTTCATGATGGGCTGGCTTGCGATCATTGGAACTCCTGGCTTTTCAGGATTCTTTTCTAAAGACGAAATTTTGTGGATGTCATTTCATTCTCCCCGCGGACACTGGGCCCTTTGGGTGCTAGGAGTTTTGGGTGCGACAATGACGGCGTATTATATGACTCGGTTGATGTGTCTTACTTTCTGGGGCAAAAGCCGCGTTGATAAAAGCGTTCATCCACATGAATCACCTGCGATCATGCTGATTCCACTTATTGTTCTAGCGATATTATCAGTGATTGGTGGCTGGGTTGGAATTCCTCATGTGATTTCAGAAATTCTTCCAGGACATCCTGCGAATCTTTTAGAAAATTGGTTTGCTCCAATTATTAAAAAAATTCCAGACCTTGCTGTTGCAGATCCTGCAATGGAGTGGGGATTAATGGGAGCGTCAGTTGGACTTGCCCTTATTTCAACTATCGTTGCCTATCAGCTTTACGTTAAAAATCCTGGAGCGATCGAAAGATTCACGAAGAAGATTAGTCCTCTTCACCAGTTGGTCTACAAGAAATACTTAGTAGACGAATTCTATTTTGGTTTTATTGTTAATCCCCTTGTTCGTCTTTCAGAAAACCTTTGGGCTTATATCGACGTGCGCTTTATTGATAAGTGTACATATTGGGCCGGAGATTTGATGAAAGGTAGCGGAGCGTTCGTTAGATCTCTACAAAATGGAAATCTTCAAACCTACGCAATGTACATCGGTATCGGTTTAGTAGTGGCTCTGTCTTTGGTAATGATGAGGTAAAAATGATTTTATCAACGCTGATTTTTCTACCCGTATTGTTTGCGCTTATACTCGCGCTATGGCCACAGAAGTCGACCATCAGACCGATGGCCTTAGGCTTTTCCATTGCGCACTTTTTGTATGGGCTTACGATCTTTCAAGAGTTCGATCCTGGAATTGCAGAACTTCAGCTTGTTGAAAAATACATGTGGATGGAAAGATTCGGGATTCAATATTTCCTGGGTCTTGATGGAATTTCATTTTGGCTGATTCAATTAACGACGTTTTTAGCTCCGCTAATTATTTTAGCAAGCTGGAAAAGTATTGATCAAAAAGTCAGAGGATTTCACGTCTGCTTTTTCATACTTCAAACGGCTATGCTTGGAACATTTTTAGCATTTGATGCGATTTTGTTTTACGTCTTCTGGGAACTTTCACTTATCCCGATGTATTTCATCGTCGGCATTTGGGGTGGAGCTAGAAGAATCTACGCGACAGTTAAGTTCTTTATCTTTACGATGGCGGGATCGTTACTGATGCTTGTTGCGATCATCTATATAATGTACTTAACTCAACAAGCATTTGGAACGATGAGCTCAAGCCTTCTTGATTTCTATCGCCTCAATATTCCTTTTATCGGTTCCGAATTCTTTAGCATGCAAACACTTCTGTTCTTTGCGTTTGCTTTAGCTTTCGCAGTGAAAGTTCCTTTATTTCCACTTCATACTTGGTTGCCAGATGCCCACGTTGAAGCGCCAACGCCAGGTTCGGTTGTTCTTGCAGGCGTGATGCTTAAGATGGGAACTTATTGTTACATGAGATGGGTTCTTCCTCTGTTTCCAGAAGCGACAGAATATTGGGCTTGGATATTCATCATGCTCGGCGTGATTGGAATTATCTACGGAGCTTTAGTTGCAATGGTTCAGCCGGATATTAAAAAGTTAGTGGCTTATTCTTCAGTTTCTCACATGGGTTATATTATTGTGGGAATTTTCGTGTTCAATCATCAGGGTTTACAAGGAAGCTTGTATCAGATGCTGAATCACGGGATCAGCACCGGAGCACTGTTCATCTTGATTGGTATGATCTACGAAAGAACGCATTCGCGGGAAATTAAACAGTACGGCGGATTAGCGTCTGCATTGCCGCTTTATACGATTTTCTTCTTTATCATCACCTTCTCTTCAATCGCGGTTCCATTAACGAATGGTTTCGTTGGAGAGTTTTTAATTCTTCTTGGAACTTATAAGTACTCTCCACTTGCTGCAGGCTTTTCTGTAACAGGTGTTGTTTTGGGTGCTGCTTACATGCTTTGGATGTGTAAACGGGTATTCTTCGGCGAAAAGGGACCTCTTGTTTCAGATGTTCATCATCCCTTGAAAGATTTGAACTCGCGCGAAGTTGCCGTACTTGTTCCGTTTGTCATTTTAGTTTTTGTGATGGGACTTTTCCCGAACGTATTCTTAAAGTATTCAGAAAAGAGCATTGATTACCTTATTAAAAACAAGGCGAGCTACGAACTGACAATTAAAGGAGCTCAATAATGAAATTCACAGCGAATATGGGAGATCTGCTCCTGATTACTCCGATGATTGCGATTTTCTTGGCCTCTCTAATTCCAATCACGATCAAAGTTTTAAAAGGCAACGTTGAACAAAAACCAATCGCAACTTTAGCACAGGCCTTACTGGGTATCGTCGCTGCTGCTGGATTGTTGATGGTTTTCGGTGGTTCTGGAAAGACAGCTTTTAACGACGTTTTGATTTTCGACGGAATTACTCTTTGGACAGGCCTAATTGCACTTTCTGCAGCGGCTGGGTCTTTAATTTTGATGTATGAAAACCCGGCCACTCGGGGAGTGCAGTTTTCGGAATTAGTTTTCTTAACTCTAAGTTCGATCTTGGGAATGATGATTTTAATTTCAGCGCTAGATCTTTTGATGATCTTTATTGGTTTGGAATTGATGTCGCTTTCGCTCTATTTGATGATCGGCATGAGCCACGAACAAAGATTAGCTAAAGAAAGTGCGTTTAAGTATTTCGTTTTAGGAAGCTTTGCTTCAGCGATTTTCTTATTCGGTATTTCTTTTGTTTTCGGATCAAGTGGCCAAACAAACATCTTAAA
>JANPPO010000340.1:0-6258 GCA_031428555.1 Bdellovibrionales bacterium
CCGTCGATGACGATTAAATCTGGATCGTCGTATTCTGTGTGCGTGAATCGTCTTGATAAAACTTCCTGCATCGATGCAAAGTCATTTTGCCCAAGGACAGTTTTGATTTTATATCTGCGATAATGATCAGGTGCTGGTACCCCGTCTTCGAACACGACTTGCGACGCGACGTTAGCGACACCTTGGAAGTTTGAGATATCATAACACTCGATGCGTGCCGGAATTTTCGGCAAGCTGAGCTTTTCCTGAATTTCCCGTAAACCCATTTTCTTTTCTTCGGATTTTGAAACCCACTTTTCAAAATTAGCTTTCGCATTTTCCTGAGCCATATCGATCAGTGCTAAATTCTTTTGATCGATACCGAGGCGAACGCGAATATCGTTGCCTGATCGTTCTTTTAAGACGGCTTCAAGTAATTTTGTGAGCTCAACCCCAATATCAATCGAGATGATCACTTCATCCGGAATAATGTTTTCATCGTAGTACTGATTCAGGAAGGAAATCATCCATTCGCGAGGCTCGTCTAATGAATCGAGAGTGTTAAGTGTCTGCATATAATGTGGCCGTGTTCCGAGCACCCGCCCTTGGCGAATATGCAAAGTTTGAATCACAGTTCCGCGGTCATCACCGAAGTAGCCGATAACGTCTTGATCTTTTTCGATCGTATCATTAACGACTGCTTGTTTTTCTAAAATTGATTTGATGGATTCAATTGAATCCCGAAGTCTTGCTGCGACCTCAAATTTTTCTTCTTCAGCGACTTTCATCATTTTTTCTTTAAGACCTTTTAAAACTTTTTTGTTTTGGCCTTTTAGAAACATCATTGCGCCTTCGACTTCGCCTTTGTAATCATCTTGTTCGATATACTGCACACAAGGCGCTGTGCAACGTCCGATTTGATAGCTTAAGCAAGGGCGCTTTCGAGATTTAAAAACCGCATCGGTGCAATCTCTGATTTTGAAAGTTCGATTTAGAAATCTGATTGTTCCGTGAACGGCCCCGCCACTGGTGTAAGGTCCGAAATACAGACTACCATCTTTTTTTACTTTTCTGGCCAAGTACAATCTTGGATAAGCTTCTTTCCAGGTCAGCTTGATGTACGGGTAAGACTTATCATCCTTAAGTCTGATATTATACTTAGGCCGGTGCTTTTTTATCAGCGTAGCTTCAAGTAGGAAGGCCTCGACTTCAGTTTTTGTTAAAATGTATTCGATATTATGGATTTGTTTTACGAGAACCAAAGTTTTCGGGTGATCGAGCGAATCTTGGAAATAATTTCGGACCCGGTTCCGCAAACTTTTTGCTTTGCCGACATAAAGGATTTTATCTGCATTTGATTTCATCAAATACACACCACTCTGAGTGGGAAAATCTTTAATCAAGTCTTTCAGTTCATTCCATCTTGGATTCATACTTGAAATCATATAGTTTCTTTAATTTTTTCCCCTAGTTTCGGTGACGTCTTCTCTTGTCCGACTTTATCCATAACGTCGTGACTTTGCTTTTCAGTATCTCCGCTGATTAAACCTAACTGCATAATTTGCAACCGTTTGATTTCATCGCGAACTTTGGCGGCGTCTTCAAATTCCAGTTGTAATGATAATTTACGCATCTTTTCACGTAGTTTCTCAATCTCTTTTTCAACAGCTTGAGGCTTTTCAGTGAACTTTTTAAATTTCATCGGATTATCCATGTCACGAAGTCTTTGGGCACCGATTGAACCGTCAAATAGATCTCCAAGGCCTTCACTGATCTTCTTTTTAATCGTAATAGGAGTAATTCCATTATCCAAATTGTATTGTCGTTGAATATCCCGGCGCCGATCAGTTTCGGCTAGAGCCTTCGTGATAGAATCGGTCATGACGTCAGCATACAAGATCACTCGCCCGTTGATGTTTCGGGCAGCACGACCAATTGTCTGAATCAGCGATCTTTCAGAGCGTAAAAAACCTTCTTTATCCGCATCGGTAATTCCGACAAGGCTGACTTCTGGAATATCCAAACCTTCGCGAAGAAGGTTAATTCCCACAAGCACATCGAAAACGCCAAGACGCAAATCTCTTAGGATTTCAACCCGCTCCATCGTTTTAATATCTGAGTGAAGATATTTAACTTTAAGCCCGATTGATTCAAAGTATTCACTCAAATCTTCAGCACTTCGTTTCGTTAAAGTCGTAATTAATACTCGCTCATTTTTAGCAATTCGATCTTTGATTTCTTTTAATAAGTCATCGACCTGATGCTTAACAGGTCTAACTTCGACAATAGGATCTATCAATCCAGTCGGCCGAATAATTTGTTCCACAATGATACCTTCAGATTTTTGAAGTTCATACTGCCCTGGTGTCGCCGACACATAGACCACTTTATCCATCATTCTTTCAAACTCTTGGAAATTAAGCGGTCTGTTATCAAGAGCTGATGGAAGACGAAACCCGTGTTCAACAAGTGTTGATTTTCGGGCACGATCTCCCCGATACATTCCACCAATCTGCGGAACCGTAATATGAGACTCATCAATAAAAGTTAAAAACTCTTTCGGAAAATATTCCAGCAAAGTAGGAGGCGGCTCACCCGGTCCACGAGAAGTAAAATGTCTGGAATAATTTTCGATCCCAGGACAAAAACCCATTTGGTCCATCATCTCAATATCATAATAAGTTCTTTGTTCTAACCTTTGAGCTTCTAAAAATTTCATGTTCTGGTTGAGCTCACCTAACCGCAGTCGAAGCTCTTCCTGAACCGAAGCAATCGCGCGCTTCACTGTATCTTCAGGCGTCGCATAGTGCGAGCCCGGGTAAATCCCGATCTGATCAAGATCATCCAAACGTTGACCCGTCAGCGGATCAATCCAACTGAGGCGATCAACGTAGTCTCCGAAAAATTCAACTCGGATCGCACGCTGCTCTTCGTAGGGTGGAAAAATTTCGATGATGTCACCGCGGACTCTGATATTCCCGCGGGCAAAATCCACATTGTTTCTTTGGTATTGAATCCGAATCAGCTCTTTCAACAAATGATCGCGCTTGAGCTGACTGCCAGTCACAATCTGAACCATCATCCCTTCGTAAGCTTCCGGACTGCCAAGACCGTAGATACAAGAAACGGAACTCACAATAATGACGTCTCTTCGATCAAAGAGAGAACGCGTCGCTGAGTGGCGCATTCGATCAATCTGTTCATTAATCGCCGAATCTTTTTCAATAAAAGTATCTGACGAAGGAATATAGGCTTCCGGCTGATAGTAATCGTAATATGAAACGAAATACTCAACAGCATTCTCTGGAAAAAGTTCTTTGAATTCGCCATAAAGTTGCGCCGCTAAAGTTTTATTCGGAGCCATCACCAGTGCCGGCATATTCATCTGCGCAATTGTATGCGCCATCGAAAAAGTTTTTCCCGAACCCGTCACACCCAAAAGTGTCTGATGTTCAAGGCCTTGCTTAAAATTAGAAACCATTTGTTCAATGGCTTTTGGCTGATCTCCCGCAGGTTTAAAATCAGATACGAGCTTAAAAGATTTTACCGGTTTTTGTGCCATAGGTAGCCACCTCAATTTTGGTCGTCCTTATTAACTTACAATTTTAAGTCTAATTATTGGAGCCTGTCACGCTTATGAAAATTCTATGAAAATTACTTGGACTTTTACTCGGAAGAAACTTACTTTCGAAGCATGTCAGAAGCCAACAAAGCACCTCAAGAAATGTCGACGAATCGATTTTTAACTTATATCGCGCTCGGCATTGTCGCTCTAGTACTCTGTTTAATAGCTTTTGGAGCACTGTTAACGCATTTCTTGTGGCCAACGCAAAATAAACTAAGCCGTCCCGTGCCTTATCAAGAGCTACCAAATCCACCATCCCAAAAAGAATAAAGCCAGAAGTTTTCACATCTGGCTTTAAGTTGAGCTTAGGCACTTAGCATCAAAATGCTTCAAACGAATTCCTACTTTTTACAAAATTTTAGTTTCGGCAAAACTGACTTCGAAAAATCCTGCGCTAAGACCTGGGCAACTGGTTTTGAATTTGCCCGAAATTCACAGATTACACTCGAGATTAAGCTGTTTCTAGCCTTAGATCATGAAGTTCTGTCTACTTCTTAGTCCCGCGCTATCTAGTTAATGTCTCTGGCTGGTCCAATTAATCCAATTTCAATTGTGCCTCAAAGTGCTTATTATATAATTGATTAACTGAGGGAATACATGCCAAAGCTCATTCTGTTATTTACGTTATCAATTGGATTTTTCTTAAATGCCCAAACAATTTCAACTCCGAAAAAAAACGTTAAACCGACTGACTCCAACACCCAAAGCGTTGATCTCGCGGCTGTTAAACGTGTGGATGCGACTGTTTCGGAAAGTGTAAAACAGAGCACGGCAACTTACATAGCTCTCCAACACACAAAGTATCATTTGGATCGCTACCTCAAGACAAAAAATAAAGAGAGTCTCAACATCCTCATTCAAGGCTGGAGCCCGGAAGATCAAGCTTTTGTTAAAAAAGATTTAGTAAAAATGGATCGAAGTCTTAAGATTGAAGCTCAGGAAAATAAACTTATTTTAAAAACGAGCAATGCGTCTTTAGAACTTGAAATTGTCAATGCCTCGGAAGGTCGTTACCGAATAAATGGTAAGGCGTTATTAATTTCTTCATTTCGCAAATATGAAGTCGTCAAAAAGGAAATTAGCGATGCTTTAGGATCCCAGGAAGAAGCCCGATTTCATCTCTTAAATCTTTTAGTTAGCCAGTCCTATGCAATCGGATTTTTAGCGCCACTTGCGCCAGTCGTTGCACCTGCTGCAACTGCGGCTGTGACAGTTAAAGCTATTGCCATTGCTAACTATGTTGCAATGGGTGCGGTCGGCTTAGTTACCGGAACCGTTGGTGCTGTAGCAGGCGCTTATTTTAGTAACAAATATGCTGCCCATGATTTTGCCCGAAATCTCGCGTGGTACAATCCCGAGAGAGTAACCAGACTCATGTGCCAAGGCAAGATGTCTCCAACTGCACACTTTGATCGCGAAACTGATTGTGTCGGCGTGAAGAATTCAGATATGGAAGTTGAAATCAAGAGACCTGACAAAGAAGAACTCTTTGCAATTCCAAATCCAAAAATGGATAAGAAGTGCGAGAAAAAAAGAAATGGAGACGGCTTTATTCGGGATGCGGGAATCACTTTCCATAAAAGAAACGAAAATGGAGAAATTCAAGTTAAGCAAGTCGAGCAAACACATCGTCTCCGCTTCGAATTTGTAAGTAACCCGACAGACCCAAAAAAGCTCATTACCAAAACAATGGTAGAAACAATTTTTGATTATCAAGGAAATCGCGAAGGACAACGAATTTGGACATTTGATGGAGATGACTTCGTGATCCGCGAGTATACAAATGATCAGCTCTTACAATCTGACAATGCATTAGGAAAGCACTCGGTAGCACCGAAGTTTTACGATTGCACAGGTACCAAGCTCACTGCCGATGAAGTTTGTAAAAAGATGGATAAGGGTCTTCTGGCCGCCGCAAAGCCACTCATCAACTGTAATGTCGATAATCCAGAACAAGTAATCGAGCAGATCAAAGCTGATAAAAAAGAAGACCTTATGAATAATGAAAAGGCTAGAAAGTCTGGAAAAAAACCTGCTCAAAAATAAGCTTAATTAGGTGAATCCTTGAGCGGTGTAAACAAGTACTCAAGTCCATTCACCTTTATTTCATAAAGTTGCGCCAGTAATCTTCCCAATTCTCCATCAGGAAAACCTGTATTATGAAACCAAACAACGTAAGGCTCTGGTAAATCAATTAGGGCCAGCCCTTTGTATTTACCAAAGGGCATTTTAAGATTAGCAATTTTATAAAGATCATCAAAGTTAGGAGTCATCTGGTTACTTAGTAACTTCCCAAAAACTTCCCTGGGGCAAATCCATCACAGAGATTCCCAATTCAGTTAATTTCTTTCGTAACTCATCTGATTTTGGAAAATCTTTATTAAGCCGGGCTTCAGTTCGCGCATCAACAAGTTTGTTAATTTCGGTGCGATCTAACTTCTTTTTCTTCAAAAGCAAATCATCTAAGGCGACTAAGAATTCTTGTGAAGGCTTTTGAAAGAGGCTCATGATAGATCCCAAATCATGGATCCACTCTATGAAGACTTTTGAAAAAGCAACAACAGCTGGAGTCGCCTTTACTCCCCGCTTCACTTTGGTATTATAATTTCGCATAGCCTCGTAAAGCGCAGCCCACACTTCAGGAGTATTAAAAT
>JANPPO010000341.1:0-10658 GCA_031428555.1 Bdellovibrionales bacterium
ATGATGCCTCAAATTTCTTTTGTCAAAAATAAAGCTGTCCTAGAAGTACCGGTTGGAACCAACCTCATGCAGGCCTTACTAGACGCGCAAATCCCCGTGGCTTCTAGCTGTCACGGCGATGGAGTTTGTTGTAAATGCACAATTCATGTTGTGGAAGGCTTAGAAAATTTAGGCGAGAAAAACAAAACTGAGCTCGGACTTCTAGAACGAAATCTCTTGGCGCCCAATCAGCGGGTTAGCTGTCAGACTGAGGTTCTAGGAGATATTAAAGTCGATACCGGCTATTGGTAGCCTGATCAAGGTTTAGATTTCGAAAAGAAATCTCTAAACTTTCACCAACCGGATAAAATTAATTTCCACACCTTGAGTGATAAAAATCTTTTCAAAGCCTGTTGTGAAATTTTGCGACTGCCATTCAGATTTATGTAAATCCAAAGTTTGAAATTCAACTTTAAATGGAGTCTTTTTGATTTCTTCTAAAGACCACAAGAATAACTCGCGGCTATCGGTCTTGAAATTTAAGTAAGAACCCGGTGCTTGAAGGCTGTGAATCATATTTAAAAACCAAGCATTCGTTAGACGATTTTTTGGTTTCTTAGGGCTTGTCCAAGGATCTGGAAAATGAATGAAAACATTGTTGATTTCACCGACCTCAAAAATTTGGTCTGAGTTAAAAGCATGAAATCGAGTTATGGCAACATTCTTACAACCGAAACGCTGAGCTCTTCTGATCGATTGAATAAGAGGTTTATACTTTAATTCGAGTCCGACAAGCGCGCGATCTTTCTTGGTGCTTGCATGGTGAGCAAAGAAAAGTCCATTGCCGGTTCCAACTTCAAGATCCATCGGAATTGAAGAATCGACGCCCATAATTTTACGCCATTGACCTTTGTTCGCGGGCGCACGTTCTTCGCTAAATGCAAGATGGCGAAGTTCGTTTTCCAAAGCCAAAGTGTATTCGTTTGGTTTTGGCAGAGTGCTGGTTTTGTTGATCAGGGGTCTTAAAGGTCTTTCCATTGGGTCTTGTCTTAGCGAAGATTAGGGCTTCTGTCGATAGGTGCTTGGCATGATCAATTTTTTTTCTCCGACGACCTCTTCGGGCGTGAAAGTTTTTCGCTTGTTGAATTGATCAGATCGAACAGGGCAATCTTTATAGTCACAAGAAGCACAATCAGAGGGTTCACAAGGGTCAATGTGGAATGCAATTTCCCCGTCGAAGCGGTAGGCGTTTACAATATCCTTTTCCAATTTCTCAGTGAACTTATGAGCTCTACTAACATCCCAAAACCGCGGTAATACAAGATGGACGTCGACGTGATGAAAATTACCTGATCGAATAAATCTGACTGCATGTAGATCTATCAGGCCTGGAGCTTTGCCTTCATCGGCCACTGTTTGAAATGCGACTGAAAGCTCTTTTAAAATCTGAGGATCTAACTCGTCAGTGAGCCCTGAAAACGCTTCTCTTAAAACTTTGTAGCCTTCGTGAAATAAGAAACAAGCCAATGCCAGCGCGACTGCGGGATCAATCCATAAAAGCCCAGTCATTTTCGAAATGCCCAGCGCTAATAAGACACCAATCGTCGTCCACACATCTGACATCACGTGAATACTGCTAGCATTCAGTAAGGTAGATCGTTGTTTAACTGAAGCTCGTCTTAAATAGATGGCTAAAAAGATATTGAGCGCTGTCGCCGCGATCGCAACAAAAAGACCCGTATCATTGAAGTCAATTTGTCTTGTCGGAGCAATCAGCGTACGAATCGATTCGATAAAGATTGCAAGGCCTGCTGATAAAACGAAGCCACCCTCAACCGCTGAAGAAATGAACTCTGCCTTACCATGACCGTAGGGATGATTTTCGTCTTTAGGTTGAGAGATAAATTTCAAAACGACAAGAGCAATGATAGCTGCTGCGATATTGACTAAAGTTTCAAGAGCGTCAGAAAAAAGCGCTGTTGATTGAGTTTTGATCGCAGCTGTCGTCTTAAGCCCAAAAACTAGAATACTGATGATAAGATAAACGAGGCCCGCGCGCATTTAGATGGTTCCCCAATTAGGCTGCTTTTTTCTTCTTATCTTTCTCTATATGGTCAAAAAAGCTAACCTTATTTCGCCCCGTGCGCTTAGCATGATAGAGAGCATTGTCGGCTCTACGCACAAGTTCTCTTGCAGATACTGATTCACCTGGCTTTGTAATCGCAAAACCTAAAGAAGCTGTTAAGTCGATCGTATCAGTTCCACTTCGGAAAGTGGTTTTTTCAATAAATTTACGAAGTCTTTCGCAAAAGAGCATAGCTCCATCGTAGCTGACTTCAGTTAACACCACTAGAAATTCGTCGCCACCGTAGCGGGCAGGAATATCAATATTTCGAGTGCTCTGCTTGATGATCTTTCCCACCTGAGAAATAACATACGACCCAAACAAATGATCATGACCATCATTTACATTTTTGAAATGATCGATGTCCATCATGACAACGCAAACATCACGGGAAAAGCGCTTGCCACGCTCGATCTCGAATTCCAACTTTTGATAAAGTGAACGCATATTGAAAAGACCCGTGAGGTCATCAATATCCACTAACTCTTTCAGTCTTTCGTTCACGTAAATTAATTGCTGAGTTAAATCTCTGATTCTTAAGTGAGTTCTAATTCGCGCGAGCAACTCAAGGGGCACAAAGGGCTTAATAATATAATCATCAGCTCCAGAATCTAATCCGGAAATGATTGATTCAGTCGCAGTATCATCTGAAATGATCAAGATCGAAGTCAGAGGTAATTTTTTCTTAAAGATTTCAATAGCTTTCAAAGCTTCAGGACTAATTCGAGTATCAAGAAGTAAGATGTGCGGAGACCACGCCACTGCCACTTTTAAGGCCTGCTTAATTGAAGTTTCCCCTTTGGTATCATAACCTTCCCAACGCAAAGGCTCTAATAAAACGCCTAAGCTTTGAGAGTCCTGATCCACGACGAGGATACGACGTGTATTTGAATTCGGACTGTGCTCCCAAGTCATGTATCTCAATCGGATTTTAAGTAAATTGTCTAAAGAGCTGACAGTCGAATTAGACTAAAGCCTGTGCTAAAAAAAGCGCTCAGAATTTAGTAATTTTCAGAATAAGTGATTGTCCTGAATGCCTAATAAACATATATATTTGGTATGAGCTATTCTCAAATCGACGTTGAAAATAAATGGCGCAAAAAGTGGGCGGAAGCTCAAACTTTTAAAGCTGACAACAAGTCTAGTAAACCTAAGTACTATGCCCTTGATATGTTTCCGTATCCTTCTGGTTCTGGACTGCACGTAGGTCATATTGCTTCATACACTCCGGCCGATGTGGTTTCTCGTTACAAACGCTGCAAAGGTTTTAACGTTCTTCATCCAATTGGTTACGATGCTTTCGGACTTCCTGCCGAACAATACGCCATCCAAACCGGAGTTCACCCCGCCATCACGACTGAAAAAGCGATCGAAAGTTTTCGTACAACTTTGGAAAACTTTGGTTTCAGCTTCGACTGGTCACGCGAGATCTCAACTTGCGATGCTAAGTACTACAAGTGGACTCAGTTTATTTTTACTAAGCTTTGGGAAAAAGGTTTAGCTTACCAAAAAGAAGTTCCAGTTAACTGGTGCCCTGCCATGCGCACAGTCTTAGCAAATGAAGAAGTCGTCGATGGGAAAAGTGAACGTGGCGGCCATCCTGTTATCAGAATGCCGATGAAACAGTGGATGCTAAAGATTACAGATTACGCTGAAAGATTATTACAAGATCTTGATAAAGTTGACTGGCCAGAGCGAACGAAAGAAGGACAAAGAAATTGGATTGGGAAATCTGAAGGTGCTCTTGTTCGTTTTGCGATAGAAGGCTCAAAAGAAACTTTTCAAGTCTTTACAACACGCCCGGATACTTTATTTGGCGTGACGTTCATGGTTCTGGCTCCGGAAAATCCTTTGGTAAAAGAAATTACTTCAGCTTCCCAAAAAACAGCGATCGAGACTTACGTTAAAACCGCTGCTAGCAAATCTGAAGTTGAACGAAAAGCTTCCACTGATAAAACTGGAGTTGCTACAGGTGCCTTCGCACTTCACCCAGTTACTGCTGAAAAAATTCCGATCTGGATTTCAGATTACGTTTTGATGGAATATGGAACTGGCGCTATCATGGCAGTTCCGGGTCACGACGCTCGCGATTTTGAGTTCGCTCAAAAATTTCAATTACCAGTAAAACGCGTTTTACAAAGCGAACAAGAACTTCCTTTCGAAGGTGAAGGCCAGTTAGTTAATTCTCAGTTTTTGGATGGTTTAACTAAGACACAAGCCATTTCTAAAATGATCGAATTCTTGGCTGAAAAAAAATTGGGCGAAAAATTAGTTCAGTACAAATTACGCGATTGGCTCTTTAGCCGCCAACGCTACTGGGGAGAGCCTTTCCCAGTCGTCCACTACACTACTCGAGGAATTACAACTTTACCAAAAAACGAACTTCCAGTTTTATTGCCAGAAGTTGCAGACTACCAGCCATCGGCTGAAGGTGAAGCGCCCTTAGCTCGAAATAAAAACTGGGTTAAGTTTACGAATTCGACAACTGGCGAAGTTGGAATGCGTGAAACAGATACGATGCCTGGCTCTGCGGGATCAAGTTGGTACTTTTTAAGATTCACGGATCCGCATAACGAAAGTGATCCGTTTAGCCCAGAAGCTCAAAAATATTGGATGCCGGTCGATCTTTATGTCGGCGGGCCAGAACACACAGTGGGACATTTACTCTATGCTAGGTTCTGGCAAAAAGTTTTATTCGACGTAGGCCTTGTTAGCCACGAAGAACCTTTCAAAAAATTAGCTCATCAAGGAATGATCTTAGGAGTCGACGGTGAAAAAATGTCGAAGTCTCGCGGCAATGTTATTCCCGCTGACGAAATCCGGGAAAAAATTGGTGCAGATGCCTTAAGAACTTTCATTTGTTTTATGGGCCCACTCGATAAGGACAAACCTTGGTCACCAACTGGGATCGAAGGCGTTCGCCGCTTCTTGGACCGAATTATTCGTTTAGCTTTGAATGATCAAGGCCAAGTGATCGCGACAGATGAAGCGCTCAACCCCGAGGTCGAGAAAACTCTTCACAAGACGATTAAAAAAGTCACAGAAGATATCGAAAGCATGAGCTTCAATACGGCTGTTTCTTCGATGATGATTTTAGTAAATGATCTTTACAAACACAGCAGCCATTCGAAGAAAGCTTTACTTCCGCTTATTCAACTTTTGGCGCCTTTTGCTCCGCATATGTCTGAAGAATTGTGGGAAAAATTAGGCGGCATAGGTTTCGTAGCACTTGCAACATGGCCAACATTTAAGCCGGAACTTTGCCAGGATGACGTGATCACTCTAGGTGTTCAGGTAAATGGAAAAATGAGAGGCACGATTGATCTTGCTCCCGACGCTCCTGAAAACGAGGCTTTAGAAGCCGCGTTCAAGGTTCTTACGGTGCAAAATGCATTAAATGGCCAAAAACCTAAAAAAGTGATTTACAAAGCTGGAAAAATACTGAATCTCATCTGTTAAGAAATATTTTTTCTGAGTCAGGAGAATTCGTAAAAATGGAATTTGAAAAATCGGGGACCGCAAAAATGCCAGAAAAAACTACAGAGAAGACACCAGACAATATGACAAGCAAAAACCAAGAAAATTCGCCACAAGCTTCTGCCAACTGGAATCCTGAAAAGAGCGCGGCTCTTTATGGGATAAACAATTGGGGTGCGGGTTATTTCCGCGTCAACAACGCTGGTCACGTCATGATCACGCCTGAAGGACCAAACGGTAAAACTCTCGATTTATTTGAACTGACTCAAGATCTTTTAGAGCGTGGTATCCGCGTTCCCATCATGGTCAGATTTCCTGATATTATTAAATCCCGCGTGGAACTGATGCACGCTTGTTTCCAAAAGGCTTTTCAAGATCACGGCTACAAAGGCCAGTACCAGGGCGTTTACCCCATTAAGGTAAATCAGCAACGTCATCTTGTGGAAGAACTTGTGTATTACGGCCGCAATCTCAAATTAGGCTTAGAGTGCGGCTCAAAACCAGAACTTCTAGTTGTGTTAGCGTTAATGAACAACAAAGACGCTGTCGTAGTTTGTAACGGTTTTAAAGACTCTGAATATATTGAAACAGCTTTGCTCGCGCAAAAATTAGGTCGTCACACAATCATCGTGATGGACCGAAAAGATGAACTTCCATTGATCATCGCAGCTGCAAAAAAATTCAATATGCGACCAAAAATCGGCTTCCGCGCGAAATTAAACACGCAAGGTGCTGGTAAATGGGTTGATTCATCAGGTGCTCGCTCAAAATTTGGTCTAACAACTGTTGAGATCATGGAAGGTATTCAACTTCTTAAAAACGAAAACATGCTCGATTGCTTAGAACTACTTCACTACCACATTGGTTCTCAAGTTCCTGCGATCAACTCAATTAAATCTTCACTAAAAGAAGCAGCTCGCTTCTTCGTTGAACTCTATAAATTGGGTGCTCAGCTAAAATATATCGACGTAGGTGGCGGCTTAGGCGTTGATTACGACGGCACCGGCCGATCTGATTCTTCGGTGAATTACTCTGAACAAGAATACGCGAACGACGTGGTTTCGACTCTTCAAACTTTATGCGATGAAAAAGGAATTCCACATCCAAACATCATTACCGAGTGCGGTCGCGCCCTCGTAGCCCATCACTCAGTTTTGATTTGTAATGTGACTGGCCGAAACGATTTACGTCGCCCAGAACCACCAAAGCCTGCTGGAAAATCTGATCCAAGCATCATGCAGGACATGCAGTATATTTTTGAAAAGATTAACAAAGATAACATTAACGAGTGCTACAACGACTTGATGCAAACAAAAAACGAAAGCTTAAATCTTTTCGTTTACGGCGTATTGTCCTTAGAGCAACGTGCGTGGTGTGAAAGTATGTACTTCGCCATCTCCACAAAGATGTTAGCGTTAGCTAAGATCACTCCGGACTGCGACGACATCGTCAAATCACTTCAAGAAGAACTTTGCGACACTTACTTCTGTAATTTCTCGGTCTTCCAATCAGTTCCCGATTCATGGGCCGTCGGACAGTTGTTTCCAGTGATGCCAATTCACCGATTAGAAGAAGAGCCAGATCACGAAGCGACTCTCGCAGATCTAACTTGTGACTCTGACGGTAAGATCGAAAAATTTATTGATACTGAAACAGGCGAATACAAAAAAACGATCAAGATCCACGAGTACACAGAAAAAAATCCTTACTACTTAGGTGTTTTCTTAACAGGCGCATACCAGGAAATCCTGGGCGATCTGCATAATCTATTCGGCGACACGGATGCGGTTCACGTATCGATGACGGAAGCCGGCTACACGATCGATCACTACGTACCAGGCGACACGGTAACTGAAGTATTAACTTACGTTCAGTACGGTCGGACCGAGTTAGTAGACAGCGTTCGCCAAGCAGCGGAAGAAAGCATCCAGCGCGGCACGATCACAAAACAAGAAGCAAAGCTCCTAATAAGAAATTACGAAGACGGCCTAAGCGGCTACACCTACCTAGAAGAAGCCGATTTATAAAAAGGTGACAGGTACATTTTGCGTAACGAAGTGTCAAAAAAGCCAGCTTCAAAATAGCTGGCTTTTTTTTCATTTAGTTAGCTCTATTTATCACTTATCTATCAAGTGGTATTTCGAATTGAACTGCGCGAATTAGCCTAAAAATCCCAGCTAGAAGATTCAAAATTTTTTTAACAAATTTAAACTACGGTAAGAAATTAATCGTCACCTATGACACTTCGTTACGCAAAATGTACCTGTCACCTTATCCGACTGAGCTTCGAGAATCGAACGCATCGCGTACCGCTAGTCCGATATTAATTAGTAGCGTGAGTGTAATTACCATTGCGCCTAGTGATGACCATACTAGCCATTCTGAGGTGCTGAAGTAGCGCTCTGACTGTGACATCAGTTCGCCCCAACTTGGCGTTGGCGGAACAAGTCCTAAGCCTAAATAATCCATCACCGATAAGTAGTAGACGTTCGCTGCAATCGTAAATGGCGCGAATGTTACAATTGGTGTCAGTGCATTCGGGACGATGTGCTTTAAAATAATTCTTGAGTTACTTGCTCCCAATGCCCTTGCCGCTTCAACGTATTCGCGCTTTCGAAGCTGCAAAAACTGTCCCCGCATATACATACTGATTCCGGTCCAATCAAAACACACGGTAATCAGAATTAGTAAAAACAATCCTGGAGTGAAAATTGAAATCAAAGTGATCGTAACAAAAAGTACCGGTGTGTTTTGGATGACTTCAACGATACGCATGCCGATCAAGTCGACTTTGCCGCCCCAGTATCCCATATTTGCGCCGATAAAGCAGCCCACGATATAAACTAAGATCCATGCACCGATCGCAAAAGTCAGCGTGTAGCGAAGTCCATACACTAATCTTGTCAGGACATCGCGACCGCTATCGTCCGTTCCCAACAAATTTACTTTCGTTGGCGGAGCAGGATAATTTTCTAAAGCTTTGTTTGATTCGTATGGATTCCATTGAACAATCGGCCAGATAGCCCAATCTTTTTCACCAAATTCCAATGCTCGGTAATCCATAACGTAGATATCAGTTCGATCAAATTGAGTCGGATGATAGTCTTTTAAAATTGGCGCGTAGAACGAGCCTTTGTAATACATAAAGTGGGGCTTACTATTCGCCCACAATTCTGCAGTAAAGCTAATAAGAAGTAATAATAGAAATGCCCACACAGAAAAGACGGCGATTTTATCGCGCTTGAATCTGCGGTAGCGTTTCAAAGTCAGTTCATTTGTAATAAGATGTTTTTCCAGGAAATCCATTATTTAAAATCAATCCTTGGATCAACCAAAACGTAAATTAAATCGCTGAGTAAATTTCCCAACATCAAAGCTAAGCTTGAGAGGAAAAGAAGTCCCATCACGACATTATAATCGCGAGATAGAATAGAAGAATAACTAAGAAGGCCGATGCCATCTAAGTTGAACATCTTTTCGATAATCAAAGAACCTGTTAAGAATACACCTAAATAACCGCCCAAACCTGTCGCAACAGGGATCAAAGCGTTTCGAAGAGCATGTTTATAAACGACCATCTTTTCAGATAAGCCTTTTGCGCGAGCTGTTCGAACGTAATCAGATTTAATCACGTCCAACATTGAATTTCTTGTAAGCAACGTTAGCTGAGTAAATCCGCCGATCAAATAACAGATCGTCGGCAACACAAAGTGATGAGCACGGTCCGCTATTTTTCCAAAGAAACCCAAGGATTCATAGTTATCAGAGTAAAGTCCACCGATAGGAAACCAGCTTAAGTAACTTTCACCCGCGAATACCACGATTAAGAAAATTCCTAAAACGAGCGGCGGAACTGAGTACGCGATATAAAGCAAGATTCCAGACAAACGATCAAAGCTTTGCCCGGCGGATAAAGCTTTTTTCACACCCAAAGGAATACAAACTAAATAAGTCAGAATAAGGGACACGATTCCAAACTGAAGCGAAACCGGGAATTTACTTTTAATTACATCGATCACCGGTTCGCCGTAGGTAAAGCTTTCGCCGAAATCCATACGGAAGATATTCTTCAACCAAATTCCATAGCGAACCAATACAGGTTTATCAAAACCGTACTGCTTTTTTAAAGCTTCAATGATTTCTGCATTTACTCCGCTTGTGCGGCTACCACCAAAAGAACCGCCGCTTTCACCGCCTCCGCCACCAAAGCGAATTTGCTGAAGCTTTTGTTCTACGGGACTTCCCGGAGCTAAATTGATGATGATAAAGCTCATCATCGTTATCCCCAGGAAGGTCGGTATGATCAGTAAAAGTCTACGTAAGAAATATGCAAACAACTTAAACTACTCTTCTATTTCTTTAATTACGGTTGCTGTTTCCACCAGAAGCTTAGTCCTGTGCTGTACTTCAAAGTATCACCAGGCATTCCCATGCTCTTTGAGTGAGCGTAGAAAGTAAATTTCGGGTTAAACAAGAAAACATAAGGCGCATCGTTAGCGATGATTTCGAAAACCTTCGTTAATTTTTCTTTGCGCTTATTCTTATCCAAAGTCACACGAACGTCATCAATCAACTTATCCACTTCTGGATTTTTGTAATAGATAAAGTTCGAACCACCTGGAACCGCTGAACTAGAGTGCCAGATTTGCTTAGGCTCCCAGTCGATATCATTAGCATTCCATGCAAGAGCTGCTGCATCGAAATTACCATCATCCAAAAGTTTCAAGAATGAATTCCATTCCATGTACTTAAGTTCAAGGTTGATTCCCGCTTTTTTCAAATCCTGCTGGTAAAGAGTCCAATATTTTTCAGTGTCTTTATTTGGATAAATCAAAGCAAAGTTGAACGCCGTTTTCTTGCCACCAACAGTTTTATCTAAAACGCCGTCTTTATCAGAGTCAGTCCAGCCAGCTTCTTTCAATAATTCTTGAGCCCGCTTCGGATCGAATAACAAAGGCTTCACACTAGCAGCAGCGTATTCGCTGTTATTAAAAGTAGGGCCTTTTGCTAATTCATTATGACCATACATGAATTTTTTGTTGATCTCTTCACGGTTCATTAAATGAGTTAAAGCAAT
>JANPPO010000342.1:0-9017 GCA_031428555.1 Bdellovibrionales bacterium
TGGAACTACAAACTTTGGCGAAAAATATCAAGGTGATGCTTGTTCTGTTTTAAAAAATCGTAAATTGGCATTCGAAGAAGGTTTCGCAAAACTCAAAGGCAAATACGATAAGCCGACTCCAACTCCTGCGCCACCTCTTCCACCACCACCTCCACCAATTGCTGAAAGAGAGTGTAAAAAACAAGGCGATCCTTGTGGGCTTAATACTCCCGAAGGTGGAAGAAAAGAATGTGACCGCGAATTAAATTGCGTAGCTGTTGTTCCACTGCCAGTTCCAATTAGGCAAGTCGAATGTGGACCGCAGATGGAACGAGCTCCTGCGGCCGACGCCGATGGAAAAATGGGTTGCATTGGACGAGCAGCCGCACTTCCGAAATCCGAACCTACAAAGAAGAAAGAACGTGATAGTGGCTTTTCTTGCGGAATTCTTTGCGGACTTGCTGTCTTTGCAATCGGTGGCTTAGCAACTTGGTATTTAACTCGCTCTAAACAAGTGAACAAACCAGGAACTTACATTCCACCAGTTCCAGGTCCATTGCCAGCGCCTCCGCCGCAACCGGGTCCGATTACTCCTGTGCCGCCGATTACTCCAATCGTTCCGATTATTCCGATACTTCCAACACCAAATCCAGCTGGTTCGGAAACTCCGCCAACTGCAACTCCAGGTGGACCAACAGGAGTAGGAACTCGCTAGATGTCAGCGATAGACAAGCACAAGAATCCTAATAAGAGCCCTCAGCCGGGCGCCCCCCAGCCGGGGGCTCCAAAGCCAGAGAAGGGTGAGCACGTTCCCGTGTTCAATCCGAATCGCTGGCTCTGGGATTTTGATGTCGAGAAACCTAAAAGACAGGGAACGCCAAGCGGACCTGTTCGTAAGCGAAATGCCAATCAAATGATGATGTGGAATTTGATTTCGTCTGTGATGGATTTTTTATTCGTCGCACTTATTTGTTTCTTAGCTGTGTGGCTTCTTGGAAAAGCAGTTGATACTTCAGTTCGAAATACGCTGATTGGACTTTGGAAAGTTTCACCTACGGGAACGGTTGTTTTATTTTATAGTTTTTTATGGATTTATCATGTCGCGGGCCCTGCTTTATTTTCTTATACATTGGGGCAGTGGGCATGTCAGATTACGCGAACTCCAGACGAGATTACTTTCGGTTGGATTTTAAAATCGACATTTCGTTTGATTGTTTTATTCATGACGGGCTTTATGATTTTACCACTTTTTTCGTGGGCATCAGGTACTGATTTAGAAGAAAGCCTTTCAGGCCTAAAACTTCAATCTAAGTAATTCTTTTCCAATGACTTAAAATCTCGACATGTTTTGTATTTGGAAATTGATCCATCAATTGGACTTTGACGGGCGTATATTCCTTTAATGATTGAGTATCCAGAAAGAAACTCTCTGGGAAACAGGACATATAGATAATGTGTTTTGGTTTTAAAGGCAGAAGCTGCTCGAGAAATTTTCCGACACCATTTCGGGCAGGGTTTAATAATAAAACATCAATCTTTTGAATATCCGGTTTTTTGATTCGAAAATCACCCCGCTGAATAGTCACTCTTGAATTTAAGCTAGCGTGTCTTAAGCTCATTTCGAGACCACTCAAAGCTCTTACATCGATATCTGTTGCTGTCACATGAGTATTCATTGAGGTAAGTGCAGGAAAAGTTAAATTTCCAATTCCTGCGCCAAATTCTAATACGTGGTCAGGTTTAATTTTATTAAACCATTCAGAAATTGTCTGAGTAATCACCTTATTCGCTACATGACTTGGCTGAGTAAAACTTGCGACCGTTGAATAAAGCGGAATTTTTTTATCACCCATCCAAGTCTCAAACCAATTATGAAAGACCGGATCCCCTAGACCAAGCGTGCCTGTTGTTGGTTTTCGAATAAGCGTTTTATGCTTCTGACCAATTTCAACAAATGCCATTTCTTGTAAACTTAGGAGGCTCTCTTCAGATTCTAATAACTTTTTTATATCTTCGTTTGAAAAATCCAACCAAGCGCCACGCTTGCCACTAGGGCTAACACGAAGCCTGACAGAACCTTTTTGGATAGGCCACTTGAGCTTGCGAAAATCCTGATAGAAGGCTTGCAATGCGGGCTCAAGCTGCAAGCAGGTCTCGATGTCGATGATGTCTTTGGAATTTTTTTGATAGAGCCCCAGCTTTCCATTTACAAGAACAAAATCCAGTCGAGATCTCAAAGCTTTAAGGCCAAACGAGTGATATGTAGGCTTGGTTATTGATTCAAATCCGACAAAGCCTTTTTCAAATTCCAAAAGCTTTCCAGAGCGTTGTTCGTCACCGTTTAAATGCAGTTGATCACAACCAGAGCATTGGTCTTGCAACAAACAGCGTTTAATAGTTTCCATCTTTAAGCCTCTGGTAAATGAAACTATTCTATGACGCACTCCTAATTTTGACAAGCAAGAGTGATAAGCAATTGACCCCTAATTCAAAGCCGATTTACATCTTTTCCTATATGAAACAAATTTTTATGCTCCTTATCGCAACTTTACTTTTGGTAGCAGCAGGTCCGAAACAATCACCGACAGCAGCCGCTGCTCCGGCCGCACCAACTGCCCTTGATCAAACTGATTTCAAAAATCCTTATATTTCTAATTCCAAGCAACTGACTTTCGTCGGACCGCGGGCAGGGGAGGGTTACTTTTCACCCGATGGAAATTTGATGATCTTTCAAAGTGAGCGAACGGAAACTAATCCTTTTTATCAAATGTTTGTTATGAATCTAAAAAGTGGAGCCACAACAAGACTGAGCCCAGGTTATGGACAAACAACTTGTGGTTGGATTCACCCGGGAATGGATAAAGCAATCTGGTCAAGCACTCACTTGGATCCGAAGTGGAAGCAGACGCAAGATGCAGAAGTGACCCAAAGAAAAAGTCCGGTCCAAAAAAGATATGCGTGGTCATTTGATGCAGCTTACGACATTTTCGAATCGGATTTGAAAGGCAAGAAGCTCAAGCAACTCACGAAGGCCGCTGGCTATGATGCTGAAAGTAGTTACAGTCCTGATGGTAAGTGGATTGCATTTGCATCAAACAGAACAGGCTACGAAGAAACATTATCCGACGAAGATAAGAAATTATTCGAAAAAGATCCAAGTTCTCAGATGGAAATTTTCATTATGAAGGCTAACGGGACGGAAGTCAGAAGGCTGACTCGTACTTTAGGCTACGACGGGGGTCCATTTTTCAGTAACGACGGGAAAAAAATAACTTGGCGCAGGTTTACGGCTGACGGCGGCACTGCGGAAATTTGGTCAATGAATGTTGACGGCAGTGAACAAAAACAACTCACAAGACTTAATAAGCTTTCTTGGGCTCCTTACTTTCATACATCGGGTGATTACATAATTTTCGCATCTAACATTGAAGGTCACTCGAACTTTGAACTCTATATCGTTGATTCTGAAGGATTAAAAGATCCTGTACGAGTTACTTTCGAAGCAGGCTTTGATGGCCTTGCGACATTTTCTCCGGATGGATCGCAAGTTACCTGGACACACCGAAATGAAAAAGGCGAAAGCCAAATTTACGTAGGCGAATGGAATGATGAAGCTGCACGCAGGGCTTTAGGCTTACAGAGCCCTCAACCATCTTTGCTATCATTATCAAGTGAAATTAAAACTTCAGACCTTAAAGCATTGGTACAGTATTTAGCTTCACCTGAAATGGAAGGCAGATCGACGGGTTCTCCTCAGGAAAAAATTTATACGGCACAAATAGCAAGTTTATTTAAGACCTGGGGTTTATCACCTGCCCCTGGATTTTCTGATTACTTTCAGGAATTTGAATTTATTAGTGGAATTAGATTTGGAACAATGAACAAGCTCGCCTTTAATGTAGATGCAGCTCAAAAGAAGAAAGACACTTCATTACAAAACCTGGTGCTCAGCCAGACTTTTGAACCCCTTTCTTTATCTAAGTCGGGAAAGTTCGAATCCGCACCCGTTGTGTTCGCAGGTTATGGTCTCAGATCACCGGCAACAGATAAAATTCCTGCTTACGATGCTTACGAAAATTTAGATGTAAAAGGAAAGTGGGTTTTAGTTCTTCAAGATGTTCCACAAGATGTGAAACCTGAAGTAAGATACCATTATAACCAATTCAGCCGCGTTGAATTTAAAGCAACTGTTGCAAAGTCCGAAGGGGCGCTTGGAGTTCTCGTTGCCACCGGACCCCAAACTGCGATGATCGAAAAATGGGGCAAGCCGCGCCTAGAAGGAAACCCACACGATAGCGGTATACCCGTTATTAAAATTAGCACGCCCACTTTACAAAAAATCTTTGCACGAGAAGGTGTAGACCTTACTCAAACCCAAAAAGATTTGGATTCTGCGAAATCTAAAAAGGGTATTGAATTTAAAAACTTAAAAGCGGAAGCGGAAGTTGATTTAATTTTAGAAAAAGCTCGTGGCCGAAATGTTGTCGGTGTTTTAAAAGCGAAGAAAAAGAATTCCCCGGCACTTTTAATTGGTGCGCACGGCGATCACCTTGGTCGAGGAAACTCTGGCAACTCACTCGCAAAGTCAAATCAACAAGATCAAATCCATTTCGGCGCTGATGATAATGCCTCAGGTGTTTCCGTTGTTTTAGAACTAGCTCATGCGATGACAGCTGCAAAAAATAAAAAAGATTTTAAAAAGGATCTGTATTTTGCGGTTTGGTCAGGCGAAGAAATTGGTCTTCTCGGATCAAAAGCCTGGGTCAAAGAATGGTCTGCAAAGAATGGAGCTCTCAACCAGACTTTTGCAGCAACACTGAATCTTGATATGGTGGGGCGCCTTAAAGATAAATTAATTGTTCAAAGTGTTGGTTCAAGTCCTGTCTGGTCCCCACTTTTTGAAGAGCTCAGTGTTCGCACAGGCCTTCCGATGACACTTCAAGAAGATCCATTCCTACCAACAGACTCGACTGCATTTTACTTAAGTCAAATCCCGTCGATCACATTCTTCACGGGCTCTCACGCTGATTACCACAGCCCCACAGATCGTTCTGATTTGCTCAACTATGTTGGACTTCAAAGGATTGCCAGCGTCGCGCAGGAATGGGTCCAAAGCTTAGCTCCGATCAAAGATAAGATTTCATACAAAGAAGTTCCTCAAGGAAAAAAATCCATGAGCCAACGAAGCTTCAGAATCTTCTTAGGAACCATCCCAGACTATTCTCAAGATCAAGTAAAGGGCGTAAGACTTGGCGGAGTTTCAAAAGATAGTCCGGCTGAAAAAGGTGGACTCAAATCACAAGACGTCATCGTCGAGATGGCGGGACAAAAAATCGAAAACTTGTATGATTTCACTTATGTCATGCAAAGTTTGAAACCGGGATCTGAGATTCCAGTACGTGTGATGAGACTCGGGAATCCGCAGGATTTGAAGATTACGCCTGCGTTGAAGGAGTAGTTTTTAGGATGGGGATGTTCTTAGAGCAGTGATTCTTGATAAGTAGTGCCATCCGTCCATGGGAAGAATGGCCATTCTCACCACCAGACCAGACCCTAATTTTCTGAGAGTTATTTCCGTGAATCAATGGTGAATTGGCTGGCTCAGAACTGAAATTAGAGGGTGGCCTCGGAAAAAATTTGAAGAACTCTAAATTTCTCACAAACTACTGATTGAGTCTTTGAATTCCACTCGAGACCAATTTCTTTTCCATAATCGGTAAAAAACCTCTCATGCGCTGTTTTCCAGTAAAGATATGATCGATCACCTTCACCCTCTAAAAATGCAAACTCCTTATCCACTTGAAGAAAAGGCTTCACTTGGACATCGATCAACTCAATTACGCAAACTGGCTCATCTTTCGAGTTCAAAATATAAGATCGCTCTCCAACTTTTGGAATTGGTTCGTTTTCTATTTGGTAAGCTTCATACCAGCTACAAGTAGCAGATTTGATTCCCTTTACTACTAAGTTTGCCAACTCATCTTCAATGCCTGAACCTTTTCCGCCAAAGTGCCAACCTTCTAGATTTCTAAGTTCATTTTTCCAGTCCATAAAACTCTGCATCCTCTTTTATTTTTCTGGATATCAAATAACACCACCGAATAGACTTTTCAATCTGTTGCAAATAAGTGCGCATTACCATTAACCAGCGCAAGTCGACGTCGAGTCTGATTAAAAGCTTCAGGCAAGTGTCGAAATGAAAACAAATTCCTTCTTTGGTCGGTCAGGCGCATCTCTTACCTCTTTGATATTAAAGCCACATTTTACGAGAGAGCTTTCAATCGCTTCTCGTTCGCGAAATCGCAACGTAGATTCAGATTTAATTATGGCACCGTCGGACTCAAACACATAGGTCCAACGAAAACTGACAAGCTCATGAGACACATCTGTCACTTCGTTCCATTCTTCAACATACCCCACCTTCGGAATATTCATGCGCCGGTAGGTAGTTTTTCGATTCCATTCAAGCCAAGCTTTCCGAGCAGGGTCTCTGACTTCAAAAACCAAGTGCCCCTTCGGATTAAGCGCTTTCCGAATTGATTTTAAATTTGCTTCCCAACCATCATCCGTCAGAAAGACCTGAGCGACATTGCCAGTCATTATCGCAAGGTCTGCAGTCAAGGCCGGGAGGCTCAGGGCATCTCCGTGAATCCAGCGCACCTTATCGGCTTTTGGTTTTTTGCGTGCCCATTCCAGCGAAGCCTGCGCTGGTTCAACGCTAGTTACTTGAAATCCGTGATCCGCGGCCAGAAGAGCAAAGCACCCAGTCCCAGAGCCAACATCAAGAATTGATTGTGCGCTCAGCTCTTTCGCAATTGCGATGTAGTGGTCGAGATCTTCACGCTTTCCATCGAGCACATCATAAATTTCGACTAAACGTGAATTTTCAAAGATTGGATCTGCCATCCGCTAAATGTCGCCTATAAGCGAGGACTCGTCCAGATCGGAACGTTTGCGGCTCATCTTGGTAGTCACGAAGGACGGCAAAATCTGGCTAGACGAAATCGGAACAATTCCGAATTTTCGAACCTCGCTTCTACTTTACATATGTGCGCATTCTTCCCATGAACGGATGCACCAACTTATCTACCCATCACAGCAGCAAGAACGAAAGCCCGACGCGACAACAAAAACCCAGGGCAAGCCACCTCAACCGCAGCCTTCAACGAATCAACAGGCTTCAAAAAAGCCGAACCATCGGCATAATCATAAGTCTTCAAATTCTTCATCACACATTTCTGCTTCGAAGCATTCGTAAACACCGACGATTTCGATTTATCAGAAGACGGGGAGTCACCAAATTTAAATCCCGCATCGATCAGGACGAACTCAGGATTCAAAATTTCTAGACCACCCTTATTATCAGCAGAAACTTTTTCAGCGAGCTTAACTTCCGCGCCAGAAACAAATTCTAATTGAGCAGTTTTAAGTGAAAACTTTAAAATGCGATCTTCGAATCCAGTGACGACTAAATGTTCGCCTTCAACCTTCCATTCGAAACCAGTGAATTCACTTGGTAAAAAATAAAATTCTCGGGCGCCATCGCTAGGAGCACTGAGGTCTGCCGAAAAAGAATTGAAGACCATGAGAAGACCATCGTCTGTTAACAAGTAATCACGGTAGATAAGGGTTTCGAATGCGTCTCTTGGATGAATGCCAAGATAGCAGCGTTTTCCGTCGCTGCTCATGCTTTGTTGGAGCTGAATATTTTCGAAACCGGTTAATTGATCAGGACAAAATTTTGATTTATCGCTTGAGTTGTTTTCAGTTTGTTCTGACGGGCTCTGAGGCGCCACCATCGCAGCGTTGGCTGAAATGCCAAATGAAAGAAGAGAAGCGGAAAATATTTGTGCAGCAATTTTAAAACTTATTTTTTTCATATAACTAGACTTTCAAAGCGAAGTTACAAAATCAATCAAATACAGGCGTGACACGCAAGACATGGACTTGAATAATGATCTTCTTTCAAACGATACTGAATGTTCGTTGTTAGTTGTCCTTTATCTCCATGGAGGGAGATTCCGCATGATGTCAGGCCCCGAGCTCATTAAAAAGAAGCAGAAATCATTATACATTTTGAAAACTCTTTCCCTCAGTTTTCTTATCTTTATTCCGTTAACGATTAATTTCTTAAACCGAATACACTTTAAACCTTGGCAAATTACAGTCTGCGTTGCCGTGATTGGAAGTATGATTCTAATTTTGCATCGCTTTCAAACGAAGCACAAAACAGACATCGACAGAGCCTGCCATCAGTTAGGCCCTGGAGTGAAACTCGTCGGTAAGTTTAAAAAATCAAATCACGACAAGTATCAGATCTTTCAAGAGGGTCATCGTTATTACTATCTGCAACACATGCAAACGGGCGAGAAGCGGTTGGTTGCTAAGGAAAAGATCCTACAAGACTTCGATTTAGCCCTTTAATACGCCCCTTAAACAACAAGATCTGTTTCTCTGATAAGTTATATTATGTTACATTGTGTGAGATGCTGGCTTTTATAAGGTTTCTATTTCCCGTATTTTGGGCTATTTCCATGCCTTAAATCCTTTTTGATAGAAATGAGACCCCTTATGAAGATGCTCTTCGCTTGCCTGATTTTTTCTTCTGATTTTGCTCAAGCCAATCAGTCATGCATGAGGGAAATGGCTCAACAGCTTGATTTAGGTAGAACTCACATCACAAAGTTAAGTTTAACTGCTGAAACAGCTCACTTTAAAATCTACTCACTTAATACGACTTTAGATGGTGGCGATGCTCTTTTAGAGGTTGTAGTTCGCAAAGCTGACTGCAAAGTTTTAGACAAACAATATGTTTGGTCAGAATAAGTTCGAAGCTCAGCGTTCATTGTTCGAGAAAGACTTATTCCTGAGTCCATTCTTTGAAACCGGCTTTCAAAGCCTTCTCTAAATCACTTCGATTGATTTCATACACATTGCTTTGGCCTGTTGGGGCTCCGCAAACTTGGATTCTCATGAGTCCATCGTTCATATTACTGCGGCCCAAGACTTTGATGCCTTTAAGGTCTTTTTCCATGGTC